>DASTKA010000862.1:0-5856 GCA_035716165.1 Mycobacterium sp.
ATGCGGCGCACTGGGTCAGGTGCTCGAGCGCGGCCTTGGATCCGCCATAGCCGGGCAGTACCCCGCCGCTGCGGTCCCCGTACGGGCCGTCTCCGGGTAGTCGCGAAGCGACCGAGGTGATGTTGATCATCGAGCCGCCACCCGCCTCGATCATGTCGGGGCACACCAGCTGCATCAGCTCGTAAGCCGCGAACACCGCGATGTCGAAATGGCGGCGGTACGCATGAAGGGGCGTGCTGACGAACCCCGGCCAGCCGGGTTTGGCGGCTTTGGCGCCCGGTCGCTTGGCGGCTTTGTCACGCGGTTGCGCGCCCGGCGCCGGTGGCCGCCCGGGCGCGGTGAAGGCGGCGTTGTTGACCAGAATTCCGATGGGGCCCAATTCCTCTCGAGCCGCTTCCACCAACCGGGCGACCTGTTCGCGGTCCGTGAGGTCCGCCCGTACCGGGACGGCGCGGCCGCCCGCGGCCTCGATGTCGGCGACGGTCTCGCCGATCGTTCCCGGCAACCGGTCATCCCATACTTCCTCGGTGCGCCCGGCGACCGCCACCGCCGCCCCCTCGGCGGCCAGGGCCAACGCGATCGCCCGACCCAGACCGCGGCTACCGCCGGTGACGATCGCGGCGCGGCCCGCAAGCCGCCCCGTCATCGCCGCACCCCGTGCACGACGATGGCCGTGGTTTGCTCCACCCACGCTTCGTCGAGGTCTTCTTCCGGACGCAGCAGCATCCGCAGCATCGTCGCTCCGCCGATCAGCTCGATCAGACGGTCGGGATCCACGTCGGGATGGGCTTCGCCCCGGTCAACCGCCTCCCGCAGCCGCACTCGCACCGCGGTGAACAGGTCCACGAATCGCGACATGACCCGCGCGTTGAGCGCGGGGTCGGCGGTCATGTCGGCAACCAGACCGGGCAGCGCGGCGCGCACCACCGGGGTGGTGAACACGTCGCGGGTGGCTTCGATCATCATCCGCATGTCAGCCGCGATGTCCCCGGCCGGCGACTCGAGCGCGGTCGGGGCCGCCGGGAAGGCGGCCTCGTGCACCAGTTCGGCCTTGCTCGACCAGCGCCGGTAGAGCGCGGACTTCGTGGTGCCGGCGCGCTCGGCGACCGCGGCGAGGCTGATGTTGGAATAGCCCGTCTGGACAAGCAGTTCCGCGGTTGCCGATAGAATCGCCGAGTCGATACGCGGATCGCGCGGGCGGCCGGCGCCGGAGGCCTTGTCAAGGCCGGACGGGTCTGCTTTCATAACGCTACCTACCGTATCGTAATTGCCTCAACGAAGGAGGCACCTTATGGCAACAGAACCGGCGGTCGACAACATCGACCGGCTCCAGCGCTCCAGCCGCGACGTCACGACGTTGCCGACGGTCATGTCACGCTGGCTCTCCACCGTACTGCCGGTCGACGCGAATCCCGAGGTCATCGTGGAGAGCGGCGTGGACTCGACGGGCATGTCGTCCGAGACGATCATCCTGACGGCCCGCTGGCGGCAGGACGGTCACCCGACCGAACAGAAGCTGGTGGCACGGGTGGCGCCCGCGGCCGAGGACGTGCAGGTCTTCCCCACCTATCGGCTCGACCACCAATTCGACGTCATCCGAAAAGTGGGCGAGCTGACCGACGTGCCCGTGCCGCGGGTGCGCTGGCTGGAGAACACCGGCGAAATCCTCGGCACACCGTTCTTCGTGATGGATTACGTCGAGGGCGAGGTGCCGCCCGACGTCATGCCGTATACGTTCGGGGGCAACTGGTTCGCCGACGCGCCCGCCGAGCGGCAGCGCGAACTGCAGGACGCCACCGTCGGGGTGCTGGCCACGTTGCATTCGATTCCGAACGCGCAGAGCATGTTTGGCTTCCTCACCGAGGGGCAATCCGGGGACACCGCGATGCGCAGGCATTTCAACTGGGTGCGGTCCTGGTATGACTTCGCCGTACCCGACATCGGGCGATCACCGTTGCTGGAGCGGACGTTCGACTGGCTGGAAGCCCACTGGCCGGCCGAGGCGGCCGCCGCCGAGCCGGTGCTGCTGTGGGGCGACGCCCGGGTCGGCAACGTGTTGTACAACGACTTCCGGCCGGTGGCGGTGCTGGACTGGGAGATGGTGACGCTGGGACCGCGCGAGCTGGACGTGGCGTGGATGATCTTCGCGCACATGGTCTTTCAAGAACTCGCCGCCCTGGCGACACTGCCGGGGCTGCCCGGGGTGATGCGCGAGGAGGACGTTCGCGCCACGTATGCGCGGCTGGCCGGCGTCGAAGTCGGGGACCTGCATTGGTTTTACGTGTACTCCGGCGTGATGTGGGCGTGTGTCTTCATGCGCACCGGCGCCCGGCGGGTGCACTTCGGCGAACTCGAGAGGCCCGACGACGTCGAATCGCTGTTCTACCACGCCGGACTGATGCGGCGCCTTATCGGAGAGAGTGTTATCGGAGAGGACCAGTAATGCTCGGACCGCTCGACGAGTTCCCGGTACATCAGATTCCCCGGCCGATCGCGTGGCCGGGCCCCTCGGACCGCAACTTCTACGACCGCTCGTACTTCAACGCCCATGACCGCACCGGGAACATCTTCGTGATCAGCGGCATCGGCTATTACCCCAATCTTGGGGTGAAGGACGCGTTCCTGCTCATCCGGCGCGGCGATACTCAGACCGCCGTTCATGTTTCGGACGCCATCGATCAAGACCGCCTCAACCAGCACGTCAACGGCTATCGCGTGGAGGTCATCGAACCGCTGCACCAGCTACGGATCGTCCTCGACGAAACCGAAGGCATCGCAGCCGATCTCACCTGGAAAGGGCTGTTCGATGTCGTCCAGGAACAGCCGCATGTGCTGCGCTCGGGCAACCGCGTCACACTGGACGCGCAGCGCTTCGCGCAGCTCGGCAGCTGGAGTGGGCACATCGTCATCGACGGTGAGCACATCGCCGTCAACCCCGATGTCTGGCTGGGCAGCCGCGACCGGTCCTGGGGCATCCGGCCGATCGGCGAGGCCGAGCCCGCGGGCCGGCCCGCCGACCCGCCCTTCGAGGGCATGTGGTGGCTCTATGTACCCATGGCCTTCGACGATTTCGCCGTCGTGCTGATCATCCAGGAGGAGCCAAACGGGTTCCGCTCGCTCAACGACTGCACCCGAATCTGGCGCGATGGCCGCGTCGAGCAGCTGGGTTGGCCGCGAGTCAAGATCCACTACCGCTCCGGCACCCGCATCCCGACCGGCGCGACGATCGATGCCACCACCCCCGACGGGACTCCGGTCCACTTCGACGTCGAGTCCAAGCTGCCGGTGCCCATCCATGTCGGCGGCGGCTACGGCGGCGACTCCGACTGGATACACGGCACCTGGAAGGGCGAGAAATTCGCCGAGCGCCTGACTTACGACATGACCGACCCGGCCATCGTCGGTCGGGCGGGCTTCGGCGTGATCGACCATGTCGGCCGTGCGGTCTGCCGCGACGGCGACGGCGAGCCGGTCGAGGGCTGGGGCCTGTACGAGCACGGCGCGCTGGGCCGGCACGACCCGTCCGGGTTCGCCGATTGGTTGACGGTCGCGCCGTAGCCGCGGGGTGGATCGCGGCCGCGGTCCGGACATACGCCCCCGACGGCGCTCCGTCAGCTTGGAACAATTTGCGGTGAAAACCGCAGAAATGCGGTTCACTAGACCGCGTGCCGATTCCGCCACGCATTGTCGACGTTGTCGTGGTCGGTGCGGGGTTCGCTGGGCTCGCCGCGGCGCGCGACCTGACACAGCAAGGCCATGACGTCGTCGTTTTCGAGGGTCGCGACCGGGTCGGCGGACGGTCGCTGACCGGCAGCGTCGCCGGCTTACCGGCCGATTTGGGCGGCACGTTCGTCGGGCCGACCCAAGACGCCGTGTTGGCGATGGCCGCCGAACTCGAGGTCCCGACCACCCCGACGCATCACGACGGCAAAAATTTGATCCATTGGCGCGGGTGGACGCACGCGTATCACGGCACCATTCCCAAACTTTCGCTGACCGGCCTGCTGGACATCGGCCGGCTGCGCTGGCAGTTCGACAGGATCGCGCGCAGTATCCCGCTGGCGGCGCCGTGGGATGCCCGCCGTGCGCGTGAACTCGACGGCCTGTCGCTCGGCGGCTGGTTGCGCTCGGTGCGGGCGACCGCTTCCTCCCAGGACCTGCTGGCGATCGTGGCGCGGGTGACCTGGGGGTGTGAGCCCGACGACGTGTCGATGTTGCACGCCGCCCGCTACGCGCACGCCGCCGGCGGCCTGGATCGGCTGCTCGACGTCGAGGACGGTGCCCAACAGGACCGCTTCCCCGGCGGCACCCAACAGATCGCCGAGGCCGCGGCCGCCGAACTGGGCACCCGGGTGATCCTCAGCGCCCCGGTGCGGCGGATCGAACGCCACGGCGCGGGCGTCACCGTCACGACCGACCTCGGCGAGACCGAGGCCGGATTCGTCATCGTGGCCATCCCGCCGGCCCATCGCGCTTCGATCGAGTTCACTCCCCCGCTCCCCGCCGAGTACGAGCAACTCGCGCGGCATTGGCCGCAGGGCAGGCTCAGCAAGGCGTATGCGGCCTATTCCACGCCGTTCTGGCGGACCAACGGATTCTCCGGGCAGGCGCTGTCCGACAAGGGCCCCGTTTTCATCACCTTCGACGTCAGTCCGCACCCGGACGGCCCCGGCATCTTGATGGGGTTTGTCGATGCCCGCGCGTTCGACTCGCTACCCAGCGATCAACGCCGCCGCGACGCATTGCGTTGTTTCGCAACGCTTTTCGGCGATGACGCCCTCAAACCCCTGGACTATGTCGATCACCGTTGGGGGGTCGAGGAGTTCGCGCCCGGCGGCCCCACCGCCGCGGTGCCGCCCGGGTCGTGGACGCGGTTCGGGCCGTGGTTGCGTGAACCGGTCGGGCCGATTCATTGGGCCGGCACGGAAACAGCCGACGAGTGGACCGGCTTCCTCGACGGGGCGATCCGCTCCGGGCAGCGCGCGGCCGCCGAGATCACCGCGCTGCTATGAGCTGATCCGGCGGGTGGCCGCGTTGCGGATCGCCATTTCGGCGAGCGCGCGCAGCTGGCGGTTCACCTCGCGCGGGTGCTCCAGCATCGAGCAATGCCCGCCGGGCAATTCGACCAGCTCGATCAGGTTCGGCGCGCTGCGTGCGATCCTGCGGGACTGGCTCATCGGCGTCAGCCGGTCACGTTCACTGCCGATGACCAATGTCGGCACGGTCAAACCGTCCAGGTCGAGATACCTGGACCCCAGCGATGTGACCAGGGCCCTGGCGCAGCCGGCCCGTCCCACCGGTGACGTGTTCTCGAACAGCTCGTAGACGAGCCTGGCGATGCTGGGGTCGGCGTCTCGGCCGGTGGCCAGCATCGCCACCACAGAGCGGCTCGGGATGCGGGCGGCGCCCGGCACCGCGAAACCACCGAACGCGTTGATCAGGGCGCGCCCGGCGAGAACCCGGGCCGGCGACAATCCGTAGGGCACCGGCAACAGCTGCACCTTGCGGATCAGATCGCCGGTGGTGGTGTTGATCAGTGCGACCGCGTCCGCGCGCCGGGGAACCTTGTGGCGGTATCGCTCCGACCACGCCGCGATGGTGATGCCGCCCATCGAGTGACCCGCCACCACAGCCCGCTCGTGCGGCGCCAACGTCGCATCCAAGACCGAATCCAGGTCGGAGGCAAGGTGTTTGAGGCTGTAGTCCTTGACCCGTGGCACGCCACTGCGGCCGTGGCCGCGATGATCGAAGGCGATCACCCGGTAGTCGTGGGACAGATCGGCGATCTGATATGCCCACGCCCGGATTGCGCAGGTGATGCCGTGCGTCAAGACGATCGGATAGCCATCGGGCGGC
>DASTKA010000863.1:0-6664 GCA_035716165.1 Mycobacterium sp.
CGTTTTCATGAACGGCCACTACTACATCACCCGCCGCGAAGACGTGCTGGCCGCGCTGCGCAACACCAAGGTGTTCTCGTCCACGGTGCTGCAACCTCCCGGGCATCAATTGCCCGTGCTGCCACTGGCTTTTGATCCGCCGCAGCACACCCGCTACCGGCAGATTCTGCAGCCGTACTTCAGCCCGCACGCGTTGAGTAAGTCGCGTCCGGTGTTGCAGCGCCACGCCAGCGAGATGATCGCGGCGCTGGCCGGCCGGGGCGAGAGTGAAGTGATGGCGGATTTCGCCAGCCTCTACCCATTTCAGGTCTTTCTGGACCTCTACGGCCTACCGCTGGAAGATCGTGACCGTCTCATCGACTGGAAGGACGCCGTCGTCAGCGACAAGCCCTTCATCACACAGAGCGACATAGAGAAGTCCGAGCAGCTGCTGGCGTATTTGGCCGACGCCATCGCGCAGCGACGGCAAAACCCCGGGTCGGACATGTTGTCGCGGGTGATGACCGGCAAGGGTAATTTCACCGACCTCGAGCTGCTGGGGATGAGCCACCTCCTTATCCTGGCCGGTCTGGACACGGTGACAGCGGCTATCGGATTTTCGCTGTTCGAATTGGCGCGCCGGCCGCAGCTGCGCAAGGAACTGCGCGACAACCCAAAGCAGATCAGGGTGTTCATCGAGGAGATCGTCCGACTCGAACCTTCGGCACCGGTTGCACCACGGATCACGACCCAGTTCGTCGAAGTCGGCGGCATGACGCTGCCGCCCGGCACATCGGTGCGGCTGTGCATGGCCGCGGTCAACCGCGACGACAGCGACGCGATGTCCACCAACGAGCTCAACATGGATGGAAAGGTTCACCGGCACTGGGGTTTTGGCGGTGGGCCTCACCGCTGCCTGGGCTCTCACCTGGCACGCATCGAACTGACGGTGATCGTCGCGGAATGGCTCACCCAGATTCCGGATTTCGAACTGCCCGAGGACTACTCCCCCGTAATCAACTACCCGTCACAGAGTTTCGCGCTCAAGGAGCTGCCGCTGCGCTGGGGCGCAGACCTGGTGTAACCCAGTCGTCCCCAGCGCAGCGCGGGACGTCCTATTTGCGCAACTCGGTCGCCGCGACCTGAACGAACACGCCGGTGTCCTCCGCCATCAGCAGGCCTCGACCTCGGGGCAGCGGACCACCCTTCATCTTGCCGCGGATGAATCCCTCGTCGGGGTCGGCGTCCATCACCAGCAGCGGCGCGTTGGCCTGGGACAGTGCCCGCAACATCGGGTCGCTTCCTGCCGAAGACCAGCCGCCGAAGGTGCGCGTGACGAGCACGTGCAGGCCGACGTCGGCGGCCCGGGTCACCCAGGGCGCGGCCTTGTGCAGCGGCGAGTCGAAACCTGCGGGTAGCTGCTGGATGTCGTCGACGATCAGGAAGATCTCCGGCCCGCTCCACCAGTTCCGCGACAGCAACTGTTCGGCGGACAACCCGGGCGGCGGCTCGCGGCCGGCCAAGGCCGCGGCCAATTCGCCCATCATCGCCTGCACGCCATCGAGGTTGTAGGCGAATCTCTCCACGTAGTCCGAGCCGAGCGTGGTCAGCAGCTGACGACGCGGGTCGACCAGCCACACCTGGGCGGAGGGCTGCCCCGGCGGCGGCGTCGGCGCGCTGGTCGCTCCCGGCGCATACAACCGCCCGATCTCGGACATGATGGTGGCCAGCGTCGTGGTACGCCCACATTCGCGACGACCCGTGACCATCAAATGCGCGTTCTCGGCGAAGTTGAGATACACCGGCGACAGGTCCAATTCCGATATGGCCCAAGCGATTCCGCCCGCGCCGACGCCCTGGCGGGTGTCGTGCGCGGCGAGCTGGCGAAGCTGTTCCACGCCGAAGATCGCCGGCAGTCGGCGCACCGGCGCAGCCTGGCCGCTCGCGATCCGGCTGACGGCTTCGACGATGCTGTCGGACTCGAACCGGTTGTCCGGTGTGCTGGCCAGCGCGGGCCGCGCGATCAAGGTGTGCAGACCGGACTGGGGGTCGGCGTCGAGGCGGACGTAGTTGACCGCGACCATGCCGCGGCCCGGCTTGACCGGAACATCCTTGGCGAACCGTGAACGCACCAGCTTCGCGTCTTCCACCGCGGCCAGCCGCAGCTCGACCCGGGAACCGAAACCGCTGCGCACCGGCGGCCGCAGCTCCGATTCGCGATCGGCGGTGACCACCACGTGCACCCCGAACGAGGGGCCCTGGTTGATGATCACGTTGACCTGCTCGATCAGCACCTCGTTTTCCTCCGCGAGGGCCCGATAGTTGTCGACCACCAGGTAGACGTCGCCGAACCCGTCGTTGGGCACCGGGCCCGGTTCGCCACCGAACTTCCGCCGCCGGAACACCTCCATCGAGGCGATCCCGTACTCGAGGAAGCTGCGCTTGCGCTCCCGCACCAGGGCTAGCACCTCGGCCACTGTCCGGCGAACACCGTAGGGGTCGGTCGGGCCGGCCACCTCACCGACGTGGGGCAGGCGGGCGACGGTGGTCAGCGCGGTGCTGCTGTAGGCCAGGCAGTAGAACTGGATCTGCTCGGGCGTGTGGGTCAGTGCCGCCGAACAGATCAGCGTCTGCAGCGCCGTGGTCTTACCCGAACCGCCGGCGCCCAGAATCAGGACGTTGGCGCCGGGTCCCGACGTGTCGACCGTCCACGGCGGTTGGTCGTGCTTGAAGGGACGGTCGATGAGCCCGATCGGGAAGACCAGATCCCGCGCGGTGCCGTAGTCCTGCTGCCAGGGGTGGCCGAGGAACCGGTTCACCAGTTCGTCGATCGCGACGGGCTGGTTCAGCGGTGGCTGCCACAGCCGGTACGGCTGGAAGTCGATCTTGCGCAACTGGTCGATGATGACGGTGCCGACCTTGGGCGTCCTGATCCCCTCGGCGTCGTCGTCGGCGCCCTCGACCTCGAGCAACTCTCCGTTGGCCGGTATGGCGGGGGCGGCGACTTCGGGTCCCCCGACGCTGACTTCCAGCGGGGTGAACGAGTTGGTGAACAGTTGCGGACGCACGTAGTCGATGCTGTGCACCAACGCCGGCGCTTCGTCGCCGTCGTCGGTGACGCCGCGCGGAAAGTAGTCCCGCCAAAGGAATTCGGCCTGGAACCGGGTGATGTCTTCCAAGCTGCGGCGGAAGTACCCGAGACCGGCTTGGGCGGGCAGGTTGACCGCGTTCGGCACGCCGGCCGCCTGCGCCGCACCGGCGGTGCGCGCCTTCAGCACCAACCGGTAACCCATGTTCTCCATCAGCTTCTCGGCGCGGCTCTCGATGGTCTGCGACGCCATCATCAGGTGGATCCAGTAGGCGCGTCCCTGCCGGCCGATCGAGTCCAGGACGTCGACCGCCGTCGGCATGATGCGGAACCATTCGTAGAACTCGTCGATGACGACAACGAGCATCGGCAGCGGCGCCATGTCCTGGCCGCGCGCCCGCATCCGGCTGCGCACCGAGTTGTATTCCTTCGCGTCGTCGACACCGGCGCTGTCGCAGATCGCCTTACGGCGGGCGATCTCGCCCCACAGCGCGTCGAGGAAGCGCTCCATCAACGCCTGGTCTTCTTCCAGGTCGGTGATGATCCGGGACACGTGCGGCACACCGGCGAACGGCTTGACCGCCGACCCACCCTTGAGGTCGGCGAGCACGAATTGCAGCTCCTCCGGCGGGTGGCTGAGCATCAGCGATTCGATCACGGTGCGCACCAGGGTCGACTTACCCGAACCCGTCGTACCGGACATGACGCCGTGCGGACCGTCGCCGCCTTCGTCCAGCGACTTCATGTCCAAGAACAGCAGTTCGCCGTTGTCGGAACGAACACCGAACGGCGCCCGCAACCGGGACCTGCCCATCGTGTCGTTGCGGCTTCCCCACAGCGACTCGAAGTCGATGCGGCCCGGATCGTCAATTCCGTAGTAGGACATGATGTCTCGGGCGCCGATGTGCGCGACCCGCTGGCCGATCTCCTCGTATGCCTCGGCGAGCCGCCAGCGCGCCAGCTTCTGCGAGAACTCCTCCGCCTCGGCCATGCTGATGTGGTCGGTGAGGGCGAAGAACCACGGCTTCTCGTCGATGACCATCCAGGTGTCGCGGTCACGGGGCAGCGCCTCGATCACACCCTTGTCGTCGAACCGCAGTGTGCGCTCGGGGACCGAACTCCACATCGCGGAGCCGGTGAGGTCGAAGAATGTCACGCCGTCGACACCTTCGCCGCTGATCACGTATTCCCATTGCGGGTCGGCGGCATCGGCGATGATCACGGTGTGCGGTGTCGGGGTCTGGGCCGACGAACTGGCGTGCCGCGGCGTGAAAGATCCCCGGCCGGCGAACAATTCGGCCTGCTCGGCGGCGAACTCGCGCACCGAGCTGTAGACCATCCGCGCGTTGCCCGCGGCGTCCTGGCGGCGCGGGTCACCGAAGTGGGGCAGCCACTTCACCCAGTCCCATTCGTCCAGATTGGAACTGACCACGATCATCCGCATGTGGTCGGGCCCGTGCGAAAACGCCAGTTGGCAGATGATGGACCGCATCAGGCCCACCGCCTGCTCGCGATTGCCGGCCAGCGAGTACCAGGGCTCGACGAGCACCGAGATCATCTTGGGCAGGTTGTACACGACGCTTTGATAGCGACCGAATTCCTGAAGTGCCTTACCGGTCACCGGCTCGAGCTCGATGTCGGTGGGCATGTTCTGGGGTTCACCCCAGGTCACCTCGGGGCGGGTCATGCCGACGCCGACGCGGACCACGCCGAAGTTCAGGTCTTTGCCGTCGGGCTTGCGCTCCCACATCCGTGGGGAGCCGACCGCGGCGGCCAGCGTGGTGGGTGCGGGGTGGAACCACCGGTAGTTGGCGTCCATGCTGTCGGCCGACTCGTGGGCGGTCTCCCGCAGCATGTCCAGCATCAACATGAACTGGGCGCGCATCGAGTCCAGCTTCGGCCGGCTCATCTGCTGCTGGCCGCCGAACCGGCCGCCGAACATCATCATCGCGACGCCACCGATCATGAAGATCGGGAAAATCGAGCCGGCGCCACCGAACACGCGCGAGCCGCTGGCGAAGGTCATGGCGACCATGCCGATCAGCAGGCCGACCACCACGACGCCGACCACGATCAACCACCACGGCTTGCCCTCCGGCGGCGGGATGCTCAGTGGCGTCGGGAGGACGATGTTCTCCGGCTTGATGGCCGGAGGCTTCTCCGGTGTAGGCCGCGCAAATCCACGTTTCACTTCGGTACCGCCAACTCTCCTGGGGACATATCCATCGGTAGCGTGTCGTGCTCCACCAGCGCATCCGCTCGCGACAACGTCGGTCCCTGCGGGAGCAACCGCAGCGCCACCCACGGCGCCAGGCCCGGTTTCGTCTTCAGGCCCAACGCTTCTCGTGCTTCGCGGGTGTCGTCGACCCCGAATCGCGCACCCGCATCCGTGAGCCACCACAGCGATTCGGTCGTCTTGGCTCCGGGGTCGTTTCCGGTGACGGCCACGAAGTTCGCGTAGTCGGGCCCGAACAAGACCTGGTCGGCTTCGCGGCCGGTGGTGTCGGCCTTGACCAGCGACACCACCCGGCTGGCGTCCTTCGCCCCGACGGGGATGGTCGCGCCCGAGATGACCTGCACCCGGGCCCGGTTCTCACCGGAGGTCTTCTGCCACCACCAGCAGGTCGCCGGGTTCTCGCGGATGTCCATCACATTCAGCGGTGCGTCTGGGTAGGACGACAGATCCAGCTTGTTGACCACCGGCATCTTCGCCAGCGCGGACGGTTCGACGGTCACCGGCTTGGTGTTACCCGGTCCGGCGTTCTGCAGGATCTGGGCCACCAGCGGCGGCAGCGTCTGCACACCGTCGGCCAACACCAACGAATACTGTTGCGGCCCACTGATTTGCGGGGTGACGATCACCGTGCCGATCGGGCCGGGCGCGTTGGGGAACGACGCCCCGGCGCCCGCATTCTGGATCTGCGGCACCGTCAGTTCCGGGCCCACCGGCAACGCGTCGTACAGCGCGCGGCTCATCGGCTTCGCCATGCTGACCTGCTCCGGGGTGAGCCCCAGCGGCAGCAGCACCGATCGATTCGACCCGTCGATGCGTGAGCGCCGTCCGTCCCGGATCACCCAGGCGTCCCCGCCGTAGTTCAGCACCACCGCGTCCGACCCGGTGAGCACCCGACGGTGGTTGCTCAGATCGGGATTGCCGTCGATCACCGTCACCGTCACACCGGACGGCGCGCCGGCACCGGTCGAGTTCGCGACGGTGTCGCAGACCAACCACGACGACGCGGACGGGCTGGTCGGGTGGAAGCTCGACGGCGCGCCCGGGATGCCCACCATCGGACCGCGCGGCAGGTTGGCGATCTGGTTGGACTTGACCAGGTGCGGGTTGTCGGGGCGACCGGTGATGAGGCGGGCCGAGGCCAGGTTCAGCGCGGGGTACAACTTATCGCCGACGCGGACGTACAGGGCGCCGGAGTCACGGTCGGCGATGATCGGCGAATCCCCCACCTGACCGGCCGGGCTGATGAAGGAGTACAGCAGCGCGCCCAGGCAGATCACCAGCGCGGCCGAGATCGATGCCACGATGGCCAGGTTCTGCCGCCGTCCCGGCTCGACCTCCATGCGAACGCGCCAGCGAGTGAG
>DASTKA010000864.1:0-2846 GCA_035716165.1 Mycobacterium sp.
GCCAGATACCAGGGATGGCGACCCAGCGGGTCGGTCTCCGGCAGGATCCACCGCGGATCGTTTTCCGTGACGGCGAATTCTGGAGATTCCCAATCGATATCGGTGTACGGATTGAAGTTACGCCGCACCGACCCCTCGGACAGTGTGGCAAGCATGTCGACGTATTCGGCATCGTCGCGCACTTCCATCTTGCTGCGCCAACGCCGGACCAATCGCGTCCTAGCCATATCCATAGCCTCCCCAACGAGGTTTACATTTGGACGTGCTGTGTCCAGACAGTACCGCAGGTACCGGATAATTCCTAGACCCCTTCCGGGCAGTGTGACCTGACCGGTGGTCATGAAATTTTTATGCCCCAGATCACACACAGGCAAACGTCCGGGCTCATCCGAGCAGGCCTTTTGCCCCGCAGGCAGGGGTCTGCAGCCGGGCCGCCGCACCGACCCGTCAGGTCGGCTCACTACCCTGATGAGCATGGCTGACCAGCTCGAGATCCCCGCAGACATCAAACCGCGCGACGGCCGCTTCGGGTGTGGCCCGTCCAAGGTCCGGCCCGAACAGCTGCAGGCGCTGACCACCACCGCAGCCCCGCTGTTCGGCACCTCGCACCGGCAGGCGCCGGTCAAGAATCTGGTGGGGCGCGTCCGCAAGGGGCTCGCCGATCTGTTTTCGCTGCCCGAGGGCTATGAGGTCATCCTGGGCAACGGCGGCGCGACGGCGTTCTGGGACGCCGCGGCCTTCGGCCTCATCGACAAGCGTTCGTTGCACCTGTCCTTCGGCGAGTTCAGCTCCAAGTTCGCCTCGGCCGTCGCCAAGAACCCCTTCGTCGGCGATCCCGTCGTCATCAAGGCGGACGCCGGCACCGCCCCCGAGCCGCAGAGCGACCCCTCGGTGGACGTGATCGCCTGGGCGCACAACGAGACGTCGACCGGCGTCGCGGTGCCGATTGCGCGACCCGCCGGTTCCGGCGATGCGCTGATCGTCATCGACGCGACCTCCGGCGCCGGCGGGCTCCCGGTCGACATCACCGACACCGACGCCTACTACTTCTCTCCGCAGAAGAACTTCGCCAGCGACGGTGGCCTGTGGCTGGCGATCATGAGCCCGGCAGCGCTGGCCCGCGTCGAGTCCGTCGCCGCCTCCGGCCGCTGGGTCCCCGACTTCCTGTCGCTGCCCATCGCGGTGGAGAACAGCCTGAAGGACCAGACCTACAACACCCCGGCGATCGGCACCCTCGCGCTGATGGCCGAGCAGGTCGACTGGATGCTGGGTAACGGCGGGCTGGACTGGGCCGTCAAGCGCACCGCGGACTCGTCGGGCCGGCTGTACTCCTGGGCCGAGGAGAAGTCCTACACCACGCCTTTTGTCTCCGACCCCAGGCTGCGCTCGCAGGTGGTGGGCACCATCGATTTCGCCGACGAGGTCGATGCCGCGGCCGTGGCGAAGATCCTGCGGGCGAACGGCGTCGTCGACACCGAGCCGTACCGCAAACTCGGCCGTAACCAGCTGCGGGTGGGGATGTTCCCGGCGGTGGATCCCGACGACGTCAGCGCACTCACGCAGTGCATCGACTGGGTCGTCGAGCGCCTGTAACCGGTCGGCAATCAGCGCGCAACCGCACAGCGTGTCAGCACAGGTGCTGCGCGGTTGCTGGACTAGAGTGCGCACGTGATGGGTCCGTCGCTGACCTGCACGGAGCCTGCGAGGAGATAACCATGCGGGAACTCAAAGTGGTTGGGCTTGATGCCGACAGCAAATATGTCATCTGCGAGGGTGGCGATCCCGCGGAGCAGTTCAAGCTAGCGGCCGACGACCGCTTGCGAGCCCTGCTGCGCGACGCGGCCCTGTCCTCTGAGCAACCGCAGCTCGAGATTGAAGTCACCAACATGCTGAGTCCCAAAGAAATTCAGGCAAAGATCCGCGCGGGCGCTTCCATCGAGCAGGTCGCCGCGGCGTCCGGCTCGGAGGTGTCGCGCATCCGCCGCTTCGCCCAGCCGGTGCTGCTGGAACGGTTCCGCGCCGCGGAGCTGGCAACCGCCGCACACCCGATGCTGGCCGATGGTCCCGCCGTGCTGACCCTGCTGGAGACGGTCAGCGCCGCGCTGGTGACCCGCGGCCTCAGCCACGAGAAACTCAGCTGGGACGCCTGGCGCAACGAAGACAACCGCTGGACGGTGCAGCTCGCGTGGAAGGTCGGCCGTTCCGACAACCTCGCGCATTTCGCCTTCTCGCCGGGGGCTCACGGCGGAACTGTCACCGCCATCGACGACGCGGCCAGCGCGCTGATCGACCCCAACTTCGAACGTCCGCTGCGGCCGGTGGCCCGGATCGCACACCTCGACTTCGAAGAGCCCGCGAAGCCGCCCGTCGCGGAAGAAGCGCCCGCCGCCGAACCAGAAGAAAAGCCCGCGCACACCCGCCGGGGCAAGCCGGTCATCCCGGCGTGGGAAGACGTGCTGCTCGGCGTGCGCTCGGGCGGACAGCGCTAGGCCTTCAAGGCCAGCAGCACCACCCACGCCCCCGCGACGCCCACCGCGGCGCCGAGCACGAACCAGCGCAGGACGGGGGTGCGCCGCCACCCCCACAGCGTCGGCGCCAGTCCCCCGGCCGCCACGATGTTGAGCGCGACCGCCAACAGGGCGTGCACACGAATCAGCCCCAGACTGAGCACCACGATCGCGGCGGCGGTGACCGCCGCAACGAATGCCGTCACGGTCAAACCCGTTGCCCAGGGCACGGACTCGTCTCTCATCAGCCGGAGCCTAGTCTGACTGTCCATCGCCGCCTCTCGTCGTCGAGCGGGCCCGCTCGTAGAAGGCCAACGCCGCCGCCGTCGCGACGTTCAG
>DASTKA010000865.1:0-3361 GCA_035716165.1 Mycobacterium sp.
CTGTACCGGAAGATGATTCCGATACTGACGGCCGCCGGTCATCGCGTCATCTGCCCAGACCTGGTCGGTTTCGGCCGTTCGGACAAGCCGACCCGGCGCGAAGACCACAGCTACGCACGCCATGTCGAGTGGATCCGAGCCCTCGCTTTCGATGTCCTCGACCTTCGCAACGTCACCCTGGTAGGCCAGGATTGGGGCGGCCTGATCGGATTACGGCTTGCGGCAGAGCATCCCGAGCGATTCGCCCGAATAGTCGTCGCCAACACCGGGCTGCCCAATGGCGAGCAGCCCATGGCCGAGGTCTGGTGGAAGTTCCGCGAAGCGATCACCTCGGCCCCGACGCTGAACATTGGCGCGTTCGTCCAGGGCGGTTGTCGCCAGAAGATGAGCGAGGTGGAGCGCGCCGGCTATGACGCGCCGTTCCCCTCCGACGAGTACTGCGCCGGGCCGCGCGCCATGCCCGGCCTGGTGCCCACGTCACCGGATGATCCCGCCGCGGCGGCCAACAAGACCGCCTGGGCCAAGCTTTCGGCGAGCCCGACACCCATGCTGGTCGCCTTCAGCGACAGCGACCCGATCACCGGGCCGATGGCCGCCATCTTTCAGCGTGAGATGCGCGGCGCCCAGGGAATCGACCACCCGGTGATCCGCGACGCCGGACATTTCTTGCAGGAGGACGCCGGAGAAGAACTGGCCGGCCACATCGTGGAGTTCTTGCGCCGCTGAGCGAGCGCTGCCCGGTGGCGGGCACAATGTCGGAATGACGACCGTCCCCACCGAGTCCACCAGACCCGACGAATTGTTGGTGCGGCTGTTGGACCCGGCGGTGCGCGCCGATCCCTACCCGCTGTTCGCGCAGTTTCGCGACCGTGGATCGTTTGCGTTGCCCGAGGGCAACCTCGCGGTGTTCTCGACCTACCGTGACTGCGACGAAGCCTTGCGGCATCCGTCGTCGAGCAACGACCGGCTCAAGTCGACGGCCGTCCGAGCTCAGATCGAGGCGCAGACCCGACAGCTCATCGAGGCCGGTGCCGATCCGCCGCCGCAAGCTCCGCCGGGGTTCTTGTTTCAGGACCCGCCGGACCACACCAGGCTGCGCAAGCTGGTCAGCAAGGCGTTCGCGCCGAAGGTGGTGAACGCGCTGCAAGCCGACATCACCGGGCTGATAGACAGGCTGCTCGACCGGATCGCCGAAAAGGGGCGGTTCGACGTGGTCGAAGACCTCGCCTATCCATTGCCGGTGGCGGTCATCTGCCGATTGCTCGGCGTGCCACTCGAGGACGAACCGCACTTCAGCCGGGTGTCCGCCCTGCTGGCGCAATCACTGGACCCGTTCCTCGCCTTCACCGGAACGCCGTCGGAGAACCTGAAGGAGCGGATGGACGCCGGTATGTGGTTGCGCACCTACCTGCACGGCCTGATCGACCGGCGACGCTCGCGGCCGGGCGACGATCTGATGTCCGGACTGATCGCCGTCGAAGAATCGGGCGACCAGCTGACCGCGGAGGAGATCGTTTCCACGTGCGTCCTGTTGCTGGTTGCCGGTCACGAGACCACGGTGAACCTGATCGGCAACGCGGTCCTGGCGATGCTGCGCCAACCGTCGCAGTGGATCGCCCTCGGCGCCGACGCCAACCGCGCGCCGGCGGTCATCGAGGAGACCCTGCGCTATGACCCGCCGGTACAGATGGTCGCCCGATTCGCGGGCGACGACATGGCCATCGGGGACATCAACGTGGGCGCGGGCGACATCATGATGCTGCTGACCGCCGCCGCCCACCGCGACCCCGCCGAATATGACCGTCCCGACATTTTCGATCCGGATCGAAAAGCGATGCGTCACTTAGGGTTTGGCCACGGCGCGCATTACTGCCTGGGCGCGCCGCTGGCCCGGCTGGAAGCCGGTGTGGCTCTGTCGGCAGTGACGGCGCGTTTCCCGAAGGCCCGGCTGGACAGTGAGCCGCAGTACAAGACCAATGTCACGCTGCGCGGCCTGTCACGGCTCACGGTCACGGTCTAATCCCGTTCCCACGGCGGGGTTTCGCCCATCTTTTTGTAGTACTTCGCCAAGTGACTCTTGATTCGCGCGACATCGGACTGCGGCACGTCGATACCGCCGCGCGCCCCGTCCATGATCGCGCCGGCCGCCATCACCCCACGAGGCACGACCCTGAGGTCGCCGTCGATGACGTCGGCGATCAGCAGCTTGTAGGCCGTGAAGTTGTCCCTTTTGTCGCTGTCGTACCAGACATGCGCGTCGCGGTATCTCTCGTTCGGACCGTCGGCAGCACCGGCCCATTTGCGGACGCGTTTTTCGGCCGCGTCGCCGTCCCACTTGCGGTCACGATCGGCCAAGGGCAGATCTTGAAAGGCTGTGACTGACATGCTGGCCGCGTGCCCGCTCGGGATCTGGGCTAAACACGGCTAAACCGTCGGTTCGCAGCCGCATAAGCGGTAGCGTCACTGGCAGCTGTGACGGGAGACAACCATGAAGCGGTGCATCGTCGGAGGATTCGCTGCCTTGCTGGTGGCCGCGCAGCTGCTCGCCGCAGCGCCGCCCGCCAGCGCCGGCTGTCAGTACGGGGGACCCGTTCTCAGCAAGTGCGACGGACCCATTCAGCCCGACGGCACCTGGCAACGTTGTGTGGCCGTCACCCGCTTGGTTCCCAATGGCATGAGTTCCTACCTCGTGCCCGACAATCACTGCAATGTGATGGGCCCCGGCCAGCAGCCTTCGGATTTCGCCTTCGCCGACCCACCGACGCACATCGACTGAGCAGGGAACGCGGTTTGGGCGGCCGTGATTTGTCGTACCCCGCTGCGATGATGTCGTTATGTCGTTGACCGCATCGCCTCCCGCGGCGGTGACCCCTGCCGAGCGCCTTGAGGTGTTATTCGACGAGTTGGCGGAATTGTCCGGTCAGCGCAATGCGATTGATGGGCGCATGGTGGAGATCGTGGCCGAGATCGAGCGCGACGGCTTGTGCGGCATCACCGGCGCGCGGTCGGTGCCGGCGTTGGTGGCCTGGAAGATGGGCTGCTCGCCGGCGAACGCTCACACGATCGCCGCGATCGCGGGCCGGCTCGAGGAGTTTCCCCGCTGCGCCCAAGGCATGCGGGAGGGTCGGCTGTCACTGGATCAGGTCGGCGTGATCGCGGCGCGCGCCGGTAAGGGTTCTGATGAGCATTACGCAGAGCTCGCCGCGGTCGCGACGGTCAACCAGCTGCGCACCGCGGTCAAGCTGGAACCGCGACCCGAACCCGAGCCCCGGCCAGATGAGCCTGAACCGCAGGCCTCGATCACCAAGACCTCCGATGAGCAGGGCTGCTGTTGGCGGATCAAACTGCCGCACCCCGATGC
>DASTKA010000866.1:0-6428 GCA_035716165.1 Mycobacterium sp.
TACTCGTCGTTGAGTCCGGTCAGCACCACGATCGGGACGGTGGCATCGAGGTTGGCGATGCGGTTCAGCGCGTCGATCCCGCTGGCGTCGGGCAGGTGCAGATCCAGCAGCACGCAGTCGGGCCGGGCGGACACCAGCTCGCGTTCGGCGTCCGCCATCGACTTCGCCCACACCACCTGGATGTCGGTGACCGCGTCGGTGATCAGGTCTTCCACCAGCACCGCGTCGGCGCGGTCGTCCTCCACCAACAGCAACGACAGCGACTGCCAGCTCGCCGTCGGGGCGACTCGAGCGCGCGTCGGTATCAATTCCCGGCCAACTGTGAACGGGTGTGGGAAGTCACGTTCTGCACCGCAGACCCCCTTGCCGCGATAAACCCTTTGCTTGGTGGTCGTGAGTCGGTGGCTGTTTACCGACTGTCGGTGCGGGCTTCACGCACCGAGTGCAGATCCTAAGCCGTGCGGCTCGTCTCTTCGCAACAGCATCGCCGCAAAACGGTCAGCGGAGCAGCGCCCGCGACATCACGACGCGCTGAATCTGGTTGGTGCCTTCGTAGATCTGCGTGATTTTGGCGTCGCGCATCATCCGCTCGACGGGGAAGTCGGTGGTGTAGCCGGCGCCGCCGAACAGCTGCACGGCCGCCTCCGTCACGTCCATGGCGGTGTCGGAGGCGAAGCACTTCGCGGCCGCCGAGATGAATCCGAGATTCGGTTCGCCACGTTCGGCGCGGGCGGCGGCGGTGTAGACCATCAGCCGGGCCGCTTCGACCTTCATCGCCATGTCGGCAAGCTCGAACTGCACGCCCTGGAACTCCGAGATCGACTTGCCGAACTGCTTGCGTTCCTTCGTGTAGGCGACGGCAGCGTCCACCGCTCCTTGCGCCAGGCCAACGGCCTGCGCGCCGACAGTGGGCCGGGTGTGGTCGAGGGTCTGCAGCGCGGTCTTGAATCCGGTGCCGGGTTCGCCGATGATCCGGTCACCCGGGATGCGGCAGTTCTCGAAGTACAACTCGGTGGTCGGTGAGCCCTTGATGCCCATCTTCTTTTCCTTGTGCCCCGCGGAGAAACCCTCGTCGTCCTTGTGCACCATGAACGCCGAGATGCCGTTCGGGCCCTTGTCCGGGTCGGTCACGGCCATCACGGTGTACCAGGTCGACTTGCCGCCGTTGGTGATCCAGCACTTGGTGCCGTTGAGAATCCAGTCGTCCCCGTCGGCCTTGGCCCTCGTCCGCATCGACGCTGCGTCACTACCGGCTTCGCGCTCGCTCAACGCGTAGGAGGCCATCGCCCCGTCGTTGGCCAGCGACGGCAACACCTGCTTCTTGAGCTCCTCCGAGCCCTGCAGGATCAGGCCCATGGTGCCCAGCTTGTTGACGGCGGGAATCAGCGAGGCGGATCCGTCGACGCGCGCCACTTCTTCGATCACGATGCATGCGGCGACCGAGTCCGCGCCCTGACCGCCGTACTCCTCGGGGATGTGGACCGCGTTGAAACCCGACGCGTTGAGCGCGTCCAGGGCCTCCTGCGGAAAACGCGAATTCTCGTCCACGTCGGCGGCGTGCGGAGCGATCTCCTTCTCCGCCAGCGCCCGAATCGCCGCCCGCAATTCCTGGTGCTCCTCGGGCAATTGGAATAAGTCGAAGTTGGGGTCTCCGGCCCACCGAGCCATGCTGGCCTCCTTGCACTCTGCCAAATTTGCCCGGCTGCTCCGCGGGCCACTACCCGGCCACTTCGTCGCCGGGCTACTGGCCAGTAACCTTACCCTGGCGCTGCTGCAGCGCCTCATCCTTGGCCCGCACGCTCTGCGCCAGCTGCTCCTGGAACTCCACGATTCGCGCCCGCAGCGCCGGGTCCGACGAACCGAGAATCCGCACGGCGAGCAGGCCGGCGTTGCGGGCTCCCCCGATGGAGACCGTGGCCACCGGGACGCCGGCGGGCATCTGCACGATCGACAGCAACGAGTCCAGGCCGTCGAGGCGCGCCAGCGGCACCGGCACACCGATCACCGGCAGCGGCGTCGCCGACGCGACCATTCCGGGTAGGTGCGCGGCTCCGCCGGCCCCGGCGATGATCACCTCGATGCCCCGCCCGGCGGCGTCACGGGCATAGTCGAACATCGCCTGCGGGGTGCGGTGGGCCGACACCACCCGAACCTCGGTTGGCACGTCGAACTCGGCGAGCGCCGCCGCGGCGTCGGCCATCACCGACCAGTCGCTGTCGCTGCCCATGATCACCGCGACGCGTGGCTTAGTCATGTGGATCCCATCCGTCCGTCCACTGCCCGTGCGACAACCAGTGTGCCGCCAGCTCGGCGCGTTCACGCAGCTTCGTCACGTTGTGGCGCTCGGCCGGCCCGGAGCCGACGAAGTTGATGTGGCCGACCTTGCGGCCGGGTCGTTCCTGTTTGCCGTAGAGGTGGACGCGGGCGTCGGGCATCCGCGCGAACAGGTGGTGCAGCCGCTCGTCGACGCTCATCGCGGGGGCTTCAGGGGCGCCCAGCACGTTGGCCATCACGGTCACCGGCGCGAGGGCGTCGGTGTCCCCGAGCGGGTAGTCCAGCACCGCGCGCAGATGCTGCTCGAACTGACTGGTGCGCGACCCGTCCATGGTCCAGTGCCCGGAGTTGTGCGGTCGCATCGCCAGCTCGTTGACCAGCAGCTCGCCGTCGACCGTCTCGAACAGCTCGACGGCGAGCACCCCGACCACGCCGAGTTCGGCCGCCAACCGCAACGCCAGGTGCTGTGCGGCGGCGGCCCGTTCGGCGGCCAGCTCCGGCGCGGGCGCGATCACCTGCACGCAGATCCCGTCTCGCTGCACGGCCTCGACGACCGGCCACGCCGCGCCCTGGCCGAACGGCGACCGCGCCACCAGCGCCGACAGCTCGCGGCGCAGATTCACCTGCTCCTCGGCCATCACCGGCACGCCGTCGCCGAGGAAGGCGGCGGCGATCTCGCGGGCGTGCAACGGGTCGCGGGCCATCCGCACCCCGCGCCCGTCGTAACCGCCACGGACCGCCTTCACGACGACCGGTCCGGCGATGCGACGCGCGAAGGCATCGAGTTCGTCGACGCTGCCGATACCGGCATAGCGGGGCACCGGGACGCCGAGGGCCTCGAGCCGGCGGCGCATGACGAGCTTGTCCTGCGCGTGCACCAGGGCCTGCGGCGGCGGCGCCACGTTGACGCCCTCGGCGACCAGCTTGTCCAGGAGTTCGTTCGGCACGTGTTCGTGGTCGAAGGTCAGCACGTCGGCGCCCGCGGCCACCCGGCGCAAGTCTTCGATCTCGGTGTGCGAGCCGATCACCACGTCGGGCGCGACCAGCGCGGCCGGCTCGTCGGCGGCTGTGGCCAGCACCCGCAGGCTCTGCCCCAGTGCGATCGCCGCCTGATGGGTCATCCGGGCGAGTTGCCCGCCCCCGACCATCGCGACGACGGGAACCGGGCGGGGGGCGGTTCGGGGGGCTGCGGCGGGGGCTGCGCCCGGTGGGCGTGTACTCGGCACGGCCATCATCGTGTCACGGCGAATCATTCCGGCGCTAAAGGCGTGTTGACCGGGGCCGACGCCGAATTGTTACGTACAATTTTGCGTCGAATTTGTGTCCGTCCGTAGACTGACGTGTTGTGTCCTTCGCGGAAGCCACGATCGCGCATCTACCTAGGGTTATGCAGCCCTATTTGTTACGCCATCACGAACTGATCAAATTCGCCATCGTCGGCGGAACCACATTCGTCATAGACTCGGCGATTTTCTACACGCTGAAGCTGACAATTCTGGAACCCAAACCGGTGACGGCAAAGGTGATCGCCGGCATTGTCGCGGTCATCGCTTCCTACGTGCTCAACAGGGAGTGGAGCTTCCGCAATCGCGGCGGGCGCGAGCGCCACCACGAGGCGCTGCTGTTCTTCGCGTTCAGCGGCGTGGGGGTGCTGCTGTCGATGGCGCCGCTGTGGTTCTCCAGTTATGTGTTGCAGCTGCGCGAGCCGACGGTGTCGCTGGCGGTGGAGAACGTCGCCGACTTCATCTCGGCCTACATCATCGGCAACTTGTTGCAGATGGCGTTCCGGTTCTGGGCGTTTCGGCGCTGGGTGTTCCCCGATCAGTTCGCCCGCGATCCCGAGAAGGCCCTGGAATCCGCGCTTACCGCCGGCGGTATCGCCGAGATCTTCGAGGACGAGATCGAGGGCGGCAACGTCACGCTGCTGCGCGCCTGGCGCAACCGCGCCGGCCGGCTGGGTCAGCTGGGCGATTCCTCGGAACCCAGGGTGTCGAAGACTTCGTGATACAGCAGCGCGTGGACCTCGCGCAGCCGCGGAACGTCGTAGAACTCCAACGGATCTTGTGACGCCGATTCGATGATCAGGGTCCCGGTGCGGAACATGCGCTCGGTGATCCGGTCGCGGAATTCCACGCTGTTGATCCTGGCCAGCGGGATATCGATGCCCGTGCGCGTCAGCACCCCGTGCCGGAACATCACCCGCCGGTTGGTCACGACGAAATGGGTGGTCAGCCAGCTCAGAAACGGCCACAGCGTCAGCCAGCCCACGATCACCAGCCAGATCCCCCAGATGACGCCGTAGATGATGTTCTTGGCGAGCTGCTCCCAGTGCGTCGAGTTGAGGTATCCGGAGCCGAACGCGGCCAGGCCGGTCATCAGGATGAGAACCAGAACCGGCCGGATCAGCCGCTTCCAGTGCGGGTGGCGGTGCACGATGACGTGTTCGCCGGCGGCCAGAACGTTATCCGGGTAGCCCATGCGCCGACATTAGCTGCGCAACGCGACAATCCGAACCTTAACTAGCGCAAATGCACCACGTCGCCGGCCGCGACGACGACGGTCTGCCCGCCACTTTCCAGGCACAATCTGCCCTGGTCATCGATGGCGCTCGCGGTCCCGTCGACCTGCTTGCCGCCGGGCAGGTGCGCGCGGACGCGGTTGCCGATGGTCAGGCTGCGCGCCCGGTAGTCGGCGGCCAGCGCCCAGTCGGCCCCGCGCGCGGCCCGCCAGGCCACGATCCGCCGGCCCAGCTCGTTGAGCAGGGCGGACACCAGCCGGGTGCGGTCGGGCGCGTCGACGCCCAGGTCGAGCAGCGACGTCGCGCCGGGGCCGTCGATCTCGTCGGCGGACTGAGTCACGTTGAGTCCCAAGCCGATAACGACGACGGGCTTCGCCACCTCGGCGAGGATCCCGGCCAGCTTGCCCGGCGAATCCGGCGGGCCGGCCAGCACGTCGTTGGGCCATTTGAGACCCGCCCGGGCCCCCGTCCCCGCCAGCAACGGCGTCACGGTGTCAACCACCGCCACCCCGGTGGCCAGCGGCAGCCAGCCCCATCCGGTGGTCGGGACGTCGACGACGCTGACGCCGACCGACATGGTGATCTGGGCACGCGGCGTGGCCGACCAGCCCCGGCCGTGCCGGCCGCGCCCGGCGGTCTGGTGCTCGGCGATCAACACGGCCCCGGCGACGTCGTCACCCGACGCCGCGCGCGCCAGCAGGTCGGCGTTGGTGGAGCCGGTCTGCTCGACGACCTCGAGCTTGCGCCAGCCCAGCCCGGTGCCGATCAACTCGGCGCGCAAGGCGCCCTCGTCCAACGGCGCTCGGAGCTGATCTCGTCCTGTCACCGCACCCAGCCTAGAACTCAGGGTCGACGGCCGCGCATGTCCAGCACGGCCAAATGGCTGAACAGCATGCTGGTTCCGATCGGGTTGCCGCCGCCGGGATAGGCGGTGCCGCTGGGCGCGGCCATGGTGTTGCCCGCCGCGTAAAGGCCGGGTATCGGCTTGCCGGCCGTGTCCAGCACGCGCGCCGCGGTGTCGGTGCGCAGGCCGCCCTTGGTGCCCAGATCGGAGATGCCGAACGCGGCGGCGTGGTACGGCGGCGAGTCGATGGGCACCAGCGGCGACGCGCCCGCCGAGAACGCGCGGTCGAACGCCTCGTCGCCGCGGCCGAAGTCCTCGTCGACGCCGGACGCGGCAAAACCGTTGAACCGGGCCACCGTGGCCGCCAGCTGCCCGCCCGGGACCCCGATCTCGCCGGCGAGTTCCTCGAGGGTGTCCGCGGTGTGCCACAGGCCGGCGGCGACATATTTCTCGGTCTCGACGATGGCGACGTTGGCCGCCTTCACGGGCGGCACCTCGCCCTCCTTGTCGTCGTAGATCATCCAGTACGGCAATGTGATCGAGCCGTCCTGCAGTTGCGCGATGATCTCACGGCCGGCCCGGTCGTAGGCCTGGGATTCGTTGACGAACCGGTTGCCGTCCTGGTTGACGAAGATGCCGCCGGTGAACCAGAGCGCGAATGCGGACCGGCCGTCGGGGTGCGTCATGCCCGGCGACCACCAGGCCTGGTCCAGCAGGTCGGTGTCGGCGCCCGCGGCGATGCCGGCCTGCAGCGCCAGG
Source organism: Mycobacterium sp. (assembly GCA_035716165.1). GTDB lineage: Bacteria > Actinomycetota > Actinomycetes > Mycobacteriales > Mycobacteriaceae > Mycobacterium. The sequence goes on from DASTKA010000866.1 coordinate 6,396, forward strand.
CCACGACTTCCCGGGCCGCCCATGGTGTCTCGT
>DASTKA010000867.1:0-91679 GCA_035716165.1 Mycobacterium sp.
ACCACCGGGCACCTGACGTGTTTCGCCGTACGGCCCACAGTGGCGTATCGGATCTCGTCACCCCGCGCGTACGCCTGCCGGCACGCGACGCAGACGCCGTGATACTTGCTCTTGATCGTGACGACGAACTCGCGCTTCTCGGGTCGGTAGGTCGGATCGAGCTCGACGAGCCCGCGTCGGTCAGAGGTCGGTAGCGCCGCGCGCCGCACCGGGAACTCGGCGCCGCAGTACTCGCACTGCGGCGCGCCGGCGAGCGAGATGGATCCGCAGGTCTGGCACTGCCGGATCTGGTCCTTGATGACGGTGCTGCGGATCCCGCGGCCGGTCAGGCTGAACGGGTGCTCCAGCGTCGGCGGTCCGTGCTCGAGAGCGGAACCGAGCAGATCGACGATGAGCGAGTCCTGTTTATCGGGTGCCGGGCGAAGCGTGCGGCCGATCGCCTGCAGGTAGGGACCGATCGCCGTGAACTTGCGCGCGAAGATCGCGGCGGAGCACGCCGGCACATCGAGTCCCTCGACGAAGCAGGCGACGTTGACCAGCACGGTGAGCGATCCGGCACCGAAGGCTCGCATCGACTCGGCGCGCGCCATGTCAGGCGTCTTGCCGGTGACGAGCGCGGCGGCGATACCGATGGCTGTCAGATCGGCGACGATCTGCTTGCCGTGCGCGATGCTGGCTGCGAAGACGATCGTGCGCCGGCCGGCGGCGTGGCGCTGGTACGCGTCGACGACCGGCAGCGCGAGGCCGTTGCCGGCGCCGGCGGGAACGATGACACGGCACGGAACGAGGTTGCCGCGGCGCGTGAGCTCGGCCGTGCTGGTCGCCACGATGAGCTCGTCGAACGGCGGGCTCAGGCCGCGGAGGTCGGAGCGAGCCGGAGTGGCCGTAAGACCGAGGAGTCTGGCGGAAGGGTTCGCCGCGATGAAGACGCCGTAGCTGCGCTCGGCGAGTGCGCGGTGACACTCGTCGATGATGATAAACTGGGGTTGGAGTTTGCCGATCCACCTCGGCAGAGAGACCGTCCAGATCGATGCGACGACCAGCGGCGCATCGGCGGGACCGTCATCGTGGTCGGCGTGGATCGTGCGGACCGGGATGCCGAGGTCTCGCGCCTCGATAGCGAGCTGGCCCAAGATCTCGATCCGCGGCGCGACGATCGCGACGGTGTTTCCGCGCGCGATCGTCAGCTGGGCGATCAGTGCCGCGAGGAGAGACTTGCCACTGCCGGTGGGGCTGACGATCAAGACGGCGCGGCGGCCGGCGAGGAACGCGGCTCGCGCGCGATCGATCGCGGCGACCTGGTAGTCGCGCGGCTGCTTCGCGGGTGTGGGCGAGGCAGTTGAGGTCACGGTGCCTCCGGTCCGCCGGGCCATGCGTCGGTGCCGCGCTGCTGGTTGCAGCGGCGATGCGCGAGCTGCAGGTTGTCGATGTGGTCATTGCCATCGCGCGAACGCGGCACGCGGTGATCGATCGTCGCCGCGTCAGGGTCATCGCTGGGCGACTTTCGCCGCCGCTTCATCGGATAGCAGCAGATCGAGCAGAGCCACCCGTCGCGCGCGACGATGGCCTGGATGAGCCGCCATCGCCGGTCGCCGAACTTCTTGCGCTTCGCCATCACCAGTGTTCCTCGATCGCTCCCTCCCCGCCACCGACCACTAGGTTGACCGCCGCGGCGCGCGCCTCGGCGATCTCGTCCGCATGCTGCTGCTTGCGCCGCGCCTCGCGTTTCACCGCCTCGGCGTGCTTGCGCCACGACTGCTCGGCGCGTGAGCGCTTGAGCACCCAGGCGCCCGGATGCCGTCCGCAGCTGCAGACGTAACGGTGGCGGCCGTCGGGGTGCGTCTCTATCGTCATCGCGCAACTCACAGCCGCCGCTCCTGCACGCCGATGGCGCGTGCGATCAGGTTGCGCATCCCGAGCAGCGTCGACTGCGCGAAGATGCTCATCGGGTTGCGCCGTCGATCGAGCAGCTTGTCGAGCTCGATCAGGACCTCACCTGTGTGACCGCAACTGGGCTGAACCCCCACGCTGTCGGTGACCGCGGTCAGTGCCGCCTTGGCGATCCTTGTGGACTCCTCGTTGCGCAACTTGCGCAGGTCAATGCCGTGACGGTAGCGATCGCCGGTGCCCCAACAGGTGTCGCAGCAGTCGTACGTGATCGCTGCGGCCCCAGCGCCACCGCGCCAGGTCGAGCTGTTCGAGTAACCACGCCGGCCGGATCCGCCGCAGGTCGTGCATGGATCTTCGACGCCGCGCCATTCGAGCAGGCGCTGGTGGAGGTCGTCGGTCACGCGGTGACTCCCGCCGCCCGCGCAATCTTGGCGACGCGTGCCGCCCTCGCTGCTTTCTGCGCCGACTTCTCCGCTCTCCTCTTGCGCGCTAGCTCATTTCTTCGCACCCGGCGCTGATCCGGTGTCTTGCGATTTGCGTCTCGAATCGCCACGCGTTCTGCTGCAGCCCGACAGCGAGCGTCCTCTTCGGCTCGCTCAGCAGGAGCACAAGCCAGGCAGATGTCGTGCCTCGTGTTCGCCGTCTCGGTCGCCGTGCCGTGCTTGCGGAGTCCGCGGATCCAGCCCCGCGTGGACGCATAGGCCCTGATCGCGCGGACCTCGATCTGCGCGGTGGCGAGCCTGGCAACGCAACGGTTGCATTCGATGATAGCGCCGAGCTGTCGCGGTCTGATGTGGACACTCATTTGCACTTCTCCTGGAAGATTGAGCCGAGCCGAGCGCCGTCTGGACCGACGACGCCATCACGCGAGCAGAGCCAACAGTCGACGGTTCGGCCGACGCGGCACGGCGTGTGGCCGAGCGTGGCCGCGTAGTCGCAGGCTTCGGCGACGTGGTCGACGGTGCGACGGGCAGTCGGCGGTTGTGGTTTGGCTCGGCGGGTGGTCATGATTTCTTGCGCGGTAGTCGAACTGCCGGCGGCGCCGGCGCGAAACACGAACGACACAGCGCGTACTCGCCTCGCGGCGAGCTGAGGATGATGAGCAGGTAGCCGTGCTGCGGGGCGAGACGGCAGCTCGAGCAGGCGGAGAGCGGTGGCGTAGTCACCGGGCGTGCCCCGCGCCGCGATCGGTTAGCGGCGGGTCGTCGCACGGCGACTCGCCGAGTGCGACCGCGACCATTTGCTCGGCGATCAGGAGCAGGTGACGACGGTTGGCCCCGAAGTTGACGCGGCCATGGATCGCATCCAGCAGCACGTCATGGATCAGCCGAAGTGTTGGTTCAGCAAGATCGAGCACGATCCGGCGTGGAGCCGGCTGCACCCGCAGTTGCGCGCGAGGCCGATGGCCTCCGCGGTACTGTGCGACCTTGCGCGATCGCAACGCGAGATACCGCGCCGCGGTCTCGGCTGATGATTCGCGGCGGGTCACGCGACCTCCGCGAGCGCAGGCTGTGGTCCCCATTCACATGCTGCGACGCCAGCGAGTCGATGCGGCTTGCGTAGTAGTCGCTTGCCCTTGTTCGTCCACGCTGAGCGCGTCCAGCCGACGACTTGAAAGCAGTAACCTGGGTTCGTCGAGCGGATCTTGCGTGGCCAGACGTAAGTCAGTAGGCCGTCCGGACCGTGCGGTCCGGCGGTGTCACCACGGCGCTCGGCCTCGAGCAGCTCGATCTCGGCCTCGAGGACAAGCTCACTCGACATGAGCCCCCCCCGGTTGCAGAAGATGCTGCACGTCCAACCATCAAGGCCGTTCATCGCCTTGATGCCGGCACGTGGATGCGGTCGCCACCAGCCCCAGACAGCGTCCCGCTCGGCAGTGACAAGCACGAGCGTCTCGCCGGGTGGCATGAATTGCGGACTGCCTGGGGTGCGTCGCGAGTAGTGACCATCGGCCAGGCGAGCTCCACCTCGGTCGAACTTGTGACTGACGATCCAGCTGGTCACTCGCCACCTCGCACCGCGTGGACGTCGGCCAGCGCGTGGATCAGCGACGCCTCGGCTTGCGAGACAGCGACGGCGCCAGCATGGAGTCCGAGTTCGCCGGTCTCGGCACGCTTGCGGGCAGTGCAAAATCTCTCGACCGCCGCCAGCAGCTCGACCAGCGGCTCCCCGTGCGCGAGCAGCGCGTCGACCCAGTCGTCGACGCCGGCGGCCGGGCCGATCAACGCGCGCAGGTCGGCGGACGTCACCGATCACCTCCCGCGCGCCCCGGCGTCTGGATCGCGCCGAGCAACTCGGTCAGGCTCTCGCGCTCGCGCGGCGTGATGTTCGCGTCGCGCAGCGCACGCGCAGCGTCGGCGGGCACCACCGGATCCGCGCCGGCGAGCCAGGCGGCCGAGACGCCGTAGAGGTCGGCGAGCTGGCGCAGCTCGGCGTTGGTCGGTGGCGCACCGACGCCACTCTCCATCGCGCAGAGCGGTCCCTGTGCCCAGCCCAGCAGCTTCGCGGCCTGGGACCGGGACAGGCCGGCGAGTACGCGCGCGCGGGCAAGTCGGCTCCGCGCGGCGTCCGCCTCTGCCGCGATCCGCGCTCGCAGCGCCTGCTCGAGCTCGCGTTCCTCGGCCGAGCCCTTCGGGGCGCAGCCGTACGCCCAGGCGAGGCGCTTGAGGCTGACTGTCCCCGCCTCGGCGAGGATTCCTCGGATCGCCGACGCGACGCCGCTCATGCTGCCTCCGGGAACTGCGCGCGCACGATCGCGGCGGCAATCGGCGGGGCCACGCTGTTGCCGCACATGCGGATCTGGGCCGTCTTCGTCAGCGGCTTGCCGTTGGGCCGATCCGCCGCGCTGCCGCCGTTCCAGCCGCCGGCGGGCCGCTCGCCGTAGTGCTTCGCAAGGAACGCGGCGCAGAGCGCGTGCTTCAGCCCCTGCGCGACGACCGTGCCGAGCGGGCGCTCGGCGTCGTAGATGCGCGGCGCCTGGCCGGGGCGCTCACCGTTGGACCGATGGACGAGGTACGGCGCCACAACGGCGTGGCCGCCGCGCGCGCCGCCGGTGATGGTCGGCAGCGGCGCACCGAGGTCGTGGACGCGGTGATCGTGCCGCCCAACGCCGCCGTGGTTCACCGGGATCACGAACGGCCGCGGGTTCTCGAGCACGAACTTGCGGATGCCGCGCGCGATCCGGGCGAGCGTTTTGTCGGCGAGCGGCCGGAAGCGGTCGAAGATGCTGGGGCACGGAATCGACCAGTCGATCACCTCAGCGGCGGTGCGGTACGGCTGAACCGCGCGTTCACCGAGTTCGAGCTGTCTGCCGATGGCCGGGCCGTGCGTCGGCTCCGGCCACGCGATCGGCAGACCGTCACACCGCGCGATCAGGAACAGCCGTCGGCGGGTGGTGGGCGCGCCGTAGTCGCAGGCGCGGAGCAGCCGGTGCTCGACGACGTAGCCGTGCCGCTCGAGGCGCCGGACGAACGCACGGAAGATCTCGCCCTTCCGAGCGATGATCGGCATGCCGAGTCGGCATCCGGTGCGGTTGCACTCCGCTGTTCGCTTCGTGGAGGTGCTGGTGCAGCCATCGGTGTGGCGCCGGTGCAGCGGCCCCCAGTCGCGAAACTCCTCCACGTTCTCGAGGCAGATCACCCGCGGCCTGACGCGCGCCGCCCAGGACACCGCGATCCACGCGAGTCCTCGGATCTTCTGGTCGCGCGGCTTGCCGCCCTTCGCCTTCGAGTGGTGCTTGCAATCCGGGCTGAACCACGCGAGCGCCACCGGCTTGCCGCGGCACGCGATCCGCGGGTCGACCGACCACACGCTCTCGATGTGGTGCTCGGTCGTCGGGTGATTCGCGCGGTGCATCGCGATCGCCTCGGCGTCGTGGTTGACGGCGATGTCTGGCGATCGGCCGAGCGCGAGTTCGATGCCCGTGGACGCGCCGCCGCCGCCGGCGAAGGAATCGGCAATGACCTCGTCACCCAGGAAGGCGCGGATGGTCGGTGGCCGTTCGTTACGCATCAGGCGCCCTCCACGTAGATCCGCTCCTCGCGGAGCAGCTGGTGAAACACGGCCGAGACCTTCCTCAGCCACGGCTGGATCGCGAGCGGATCGTGGTGCGACTGGCCGGTCCAGCGCACCACGGTGCGGGCTTTGCGGTACAGGTCCTGGCCGAGCGCCGACGGCGGGTCAGCAATCCAGAGCGGCGTCGTGCCGCGATTCAGGTAGCGACGGCGGCGACGAGGTGGGCTGCGGCGGGCGGTCATGCTGCCTCCTGGGCGGGCAGTTGATCGCCGACGGCATCCCAGCCGATGCGGCGCGAGCGCGCGAAGATCTCGACGCAGGCGACCTCATCGCGCGGCAGTCCGAGCATTGGCTCGACGACGGCCGAGAAGAACTCGGGCGGTTTTGCGCTGTGGCGCGCGCGACCGTTCGGCTCAGTCGGTGTCGGCGCTGCGAACGTCGAGCGGATTCCGTGGTTGCGCACGAGCTTGCCGCCGCGCCCGCGCACGCAGATCAGGCACGTCTCGTGACTGGCGCGCACCGTCCGTCCCATCCCGAAGTGATGTAGTCCGGTCGGCGTGAGCTTCTGCCACACGACCTCGCTCTTGACGACGAAGCCCCAGCTGCGAGCGACGTCGAGCGCCTCCTGCTGCATTGAGGACAGCCGCCAGAGGAACAGGATCGCGTCGGCGGCCACCTGGATGCGGTTGTCGACGAGGAAACTGCAGAGCTTGTCGACTGGTAGGACGTTGTAGTTGCGTGCGGCTCCGCGCTTGGCGCCGGGCAACTTGTCCTTCGGCGCCCAGGGACAATCGGCCGCGATCACGCTGTACGTCGTCACGGGCGGCACCTGATTGCCGTCGCCTTGAGCTCCTCGCACCGTGCCGGCATCTCCTCGGGCGTCCACAGCACGGCGACGGCATCGGCGTAGTCGCCCCAGGTCGGCAGGATCTTGCCGCCGCCGAGTCGGGTGAGCCACAGGGCGCCGCGGCGGACGTGCCACGAGACGAGCCCGGTGTGCTTGTCGGCGTGCGCGCGTTGGGCGAGCGGGGTCATGGCGCTACCGCCTCCGGCTGCTCGGTCTGCTCGTCCTCGAGCTTGGCGAGCGCCACTTCTCCGGCGAGCTTGGTCTGCGGGAGGCAGCCGAAGATGCGAGCGGCTTCGGCGTACGACACACCGTTGTCCCGAGCATATCGAGCGGCCTTAAGCGGCCTTGACTCGGGGCGTGGCTGGCGCGGCGATGGTACCGGTGCCGGATCTCGCTGCTCCTTGTGATAGGCGATCGACCCGCGGAGTTTCTGGGCGTCGATGCGCGCCTGGCGCTCCGCGTGCCACGCGTCGAACGCGTCGACGTCGATCCCGGACTCGAGCATCGACTCGAGCCAGAACTCGGTGAGCGCCGACGTCGCGACGCCGCGTTGATCTGCGTACTGCTGCAGTCGAGCGCGGAGCTGTCCGTTGAGGCTGACTGTACGGCGGGTTTGTTTGCGTGCCATTACTTGCCTCCGTTCCGCGCCAGCTCGACGCGCTTGGCACAAGGCAGCGGCACACCGCGCGCGCCGCAGACCGCGCTGAGGAGCTTGGTGGTGCTGGTGAGGCGGGTCATGGCTGACCTCCGGTGTGACGTGCGGTTGCTCGCGGGAGCGGAGCCGCGGCGCTTCCGTCGTCCGCGCTGCGGACGATCTGGATCACCGCCGCAGCGAGATAGACGATCGCTCCGAGGAGTTCGCGTCGCGCCGCAGCCGGATTCATGCGCTCCGACTCCTGCGCCTTCTTCAGGACTTGAAAGAGCTGCCCATCGATCGAGCCGAGCCCCTCGTTGAGGCGAACGATCGGTTGGTCGACGAAGGCCTGACCCGTCGAGTGCCGCTCGGCACCTTTGCCGGCCTGCGACTGCGCGAGCGCGTCGTCGAGTACGGACGCGAGTGTCTCGTAGCCGGGTAGTGCGGCGAGGCAGGTCACGGCATCTTCCGATCGTCGTCAGCGAGCGACGGAGCTGCTGACCACTCGCCGCCGAGCTCGCGGAACTCGATGGCGTGATCGTCGCTGGCGGCGATGGCCTGCGCGTGCTTGAGCCCGGCGATTACGCCGCGCGACATGCCGAGATCGGTGTAGATGACCGTGGCGTCAGCGAGCGATCGCCACGCGAAACCGGCCTGCATGCCGAGCTTGCGCTGCTCGGGATCGCTGTCGTCGAGCACGCCGGGCTGCGTGTACAGCGCGTGGCTCGCGAACGGCGCTTCGCCGCGGCGAAGACAGTCGGCCATGCACGCGCGCAGGTAGCGCATGTTGAGCTCGACATTGCCGGCATACGGCGACTCGATGATGACGCGCCTCACGCCCGCCTCCCCAGCACCATCGCGGTGCTCTCGACGACGAACAGTGCACCGCGCACGACGCACGCGGCACCGATGATTGCGAGCGCACCGAGCGTGCGCGGAACGAACGTCAGAATTCTCACCCGATATATCCTGTCTCGACCGCCGAACGCTCCCCCGAGCGCGCGGCGGCCGGTTGATGGTTACGTGCGGCGGATTTCGGCGCGGATCTCCATCCACAGCCTGCCGAGCATGTTAACGCCGTCGCGATTCGCGCCCCAGCCCCAGAAGCCATCGCGCCAGCTGTTCTCGACGAGTTCTCGCTCTCCTGTCTCCAACAGCTTGCGTCGCACGTAATCGTGCTGTCCGGCCTTGGCGCGCAGGATTTCGCGCATGATGTCTACCTTGACCGAGTCCCAGTCAGGTCGGCGATGTTCGCGGTTGCGCTCTGCGACCTTGAACGCTTCGTGCGCCGATGGCGCCGTGCGGATGAATGCGCGGATCGCCTTGTATGGCGTGCCCGGAAACTTTTCCCAGTGATACGCCGCTTCGGAGGTGTCGAATCGGATCCCCCTCCAGTAGAGGGTAAACGCGCTGAAGTTGCTGAGCGGGTAGAACTCCTGCTCGTAAAAACAAACGCGCTCGTCGGTATCTAGTCCGTGGTTCATGTAGATCTCCGTCACTCGATTCGCGCCGATGCGATTCGCGCCTTAACTGCCTTGAGCGTGAGCGCGCGCTCGATGGCCTCTCGGACGGCCGGCCGAACATGCCGGTTGTCGCCGCCGACCCACTCGTACCGGCCGACGCCGACGCCGACGCAGATGCGCTGCACCTCGTAGTCGCGCTCCACAGCGCCGAACATCAGCCGGCGCAGCCAGTGCGGCTGCTCGTGGATGTCCGCGGTTCGCTCGGATGTGAGGGTGGCGCGGATCATGGTGAGCGCTTCCTCGCGCGCGAGACCTCATGCGCGGTCGCCGGGCGAAGTCGGTCGAGTCGAAGCATTCCGCGAAACCCTCCGGTCGGGACGTTGTGCGCCGCGATCGCTGCCGGCAGGATGTTGCCGCTCAGCGAGACGCGGTTGTGCGCGACCTGGCCGCGTTGCTCGACGACGAACCCGCCGCGAGTCACCCAGTACATGCCGTTCACGGCGCTCGCTCCGGCGTCACGCTGACGCAGCGCCACTCGCCATGGCGGTCAGCCTCCACGACGCGACCGCCTCCAGTACGGCAATGCCTGCGATCGATCCAGTCGATCGCTTCGCCACATTGACTCACGGCAAAGGCGATCAACACGATTACCACGAACCAGCCAAGCCAGCTGATCTCGCCGATGAACCTGAACAACGCCTTCAGTCCGTTGCTCACCGCTCCCCTCCATCCACACCGTACGCACAGTGCACATGACCGCGGCGCAGCATCTGCACCGCGTTCTCGTGTCGACGCACCTTTGCGTCATCGAGCGCGGTCCACGTCGCCGCGCCGAGCATGATGATGCCGGCGAGCGCGAGAACCCCGAACTCTGCCCGTGTTGCTGTCTTCTCGTCCATGTCCTATCCCTCCTTGCAATTCGGTTCGCTGGCGGTCGCCCGCCAGTGCTTGTCGCCGGCTGCAATCGCGAGCACGGCGGTGGTGTATCGAGTGGTCGGCCACCGCTCTGGCGCGTAGCGCGCGAAGCCGGCGAGCGTCAGCAGTTGGTCGCGGATCCAGTCGGCGTCAGCGGCGCGCTGGAGGCGATCCGCGGTCTGTGAGCAGAGCGCGGCGACCTGCGCGGCGACGATGGGCGGACGCTGGGTCATGAGCACCTCAGCTTCGCGACGGCCTTAGCGACGCCACTCTTGCTCAGTCCGACTCGAGCGGCTGCCTCCTTGGCGGTGATGCGCTCGGAGATCGCGAACCGAGCCGCCTCCATGCAGCGCGATCTGGATCGATACCGGATAGGCACGTCGGGGTAGATGTCGTGGAACGCTCGCGCTGCCCTGGTGGCGCAGGCGCCGACGCCGAACAAACGTCGGATGTCTCGCGCAGCCTGCGCCACGCTGATTCTCTCGCGGTACGCCAGCCGTGCGACGACGCGCGCCATTGCGCGCGCTCGCAGCGATCGCTCGTCGCGCACAGCCGACGCGCTGGCCAGCGCGCGCTGATCGGCGGCGCGCATCGCCGCGCGAACGCGATCGACCAGATCTGCCACCTCGGCCGAGGTCATCGGACGCGGAGCGAGGAGCTCGGCGGCGCTCACGACGCGCACTCTGGAGTGGCCGGTACAGCCACCGTGAAAATCTGGCCCACTTCCGGAACACGCAAAACATGCCCACGGCTGAGCGCGTGCGAAAACGACCGACCAAATCGGCGACGAGGTAGCGTCGGTGGATGATGAAGATCAGGTGTGCGCTGTGCGCGCTGGCTACGGTGGCGGCCTGCGGAGACCGAGAAGCACCCGCAGTCGAAGCACCGCAGTCTGGCTGGTGGTGCGCTCCACGAGAGATGACCGGCGGGCGCCGGTGCTACCGCGCCGAGAGCGACTGCGAGTCGGATCGAGCCGCGTGGCACGCGGCAAGTCGATGCGAGACGCGCAACGTCGCTACCTGCTTCGACCGTCGCCCATACGGAACCGATCACGGTGCAACGCGTGTCCCGGTGTGCTTCGTGCTCGCGGCGGACTGCCGACGCAGCCACGACAACGGAGCAGACGCGCCCGTGAGCTGGTGCGAGGAGAGGATGTAGGGCGCGCATCATCGAATCAGCGCGGCCTTAGAGGTGCCGAGCACCTGGGCGAGTCGGTCGAACATCTTCAAACGGGGCTTGGCCTTGCCGTGCACCCACGCGTGGACCGTGGGCCTCGATACGCCGAGCTGATCCGCCAGCTCGCTTTGGCGCATTCGCTTCGCGGCGAGCGCCCGTTTCAGATTCGCAGCAACGTTCACGCTCCCACTATTCACTTTAAGTGAAGCTCTCGTCAAGTACCGTCAGTCACTCTAAGTGAATTGTCCCCATGTTACGCATCGTTATGCCGCGCAGCGGAGGCCCGAGGCCCGCCTATCACATCGACGACGCGTGGCGCGCCCGCATACGGCGAAAGCTCGATGCCAAGGGCTGGACGCAGGCGGATCTTGCGCGGAGGATCAACAGTTCTCCGTCGGTGATCAGTGATCTGCTCAACGGGGTGAAGGATCAGTCGCCGTACGTGCCGGCGATCCACATGGCGCTGGGCCTGACCCCTCCGCTCCCGCCACTCGTTTCCGAGGACCTCGAGGAGCTGATGGGGATCTGGGAAGATCTCGATGACGTGAGTCGCGGACGTCTCCTCGAGCGCGCCAGGTTGCTCGGCGACTCGCGCAAGAAGCCTGACGAGCGGTAGTCGTCGCTTCTCACGTTCCGAAGATGCCTGCGCGGTCGGATGCTTGGCCGTACACCTTCACTTTATGTGAAGATCGCTGTTGACGACGGCTCGGCAAATTCATACAAAGTGAATCACGATGCCGCTCGCCATCATCCGCCGCCGCCCGCCTCGCAGCACCGAGGTCCTGCCGTCCAACTGGAGCCCGCGTCAGCAGCTGGTGGCGCAGGGCACGCTGGCGCCGCCGGCGCTGAGCCCCGCGATGCGGGCAGAGAGCCGGACCGCGACGGTGCAGCTGCCGGCGATCGGTCGGACGTCTAGCCGGGACATCCCGTGCTTCGGCGGCGACGAGGGAGCCGCGTCGTGAAGCGCGTCGACGACGGTGTCGACGGCCTGAACGAAGCGGCGTTCGATCGGATGCTGGGCATCAAGCCGCGCCGTGCACGCCGCGCCAAGCAGATCGAGCCGTGGTGCAAGGCGCTGATCGAGCGGACGGTTGCCGCCAGCAAGGCCGGTGAGTCGTGACCACCTCCGCCTCCCACTGCCTCGACATCGCGGTCACCACTGACGACCGCGATCTCCGTCGCACCGCCTACGCCGCGCTCGGCGTCGACAGCCAGTACGGGTTCCAGCCCGTGCTCGTCCGCGAGCGCGACGCGGCGGAACTCGCCTGCGTGATCCGCTTCCTGCGTGACGAGGCGCAGCAGCACTTCGTAGGCGTCGACGATCCGCGCAGCTACACCGCCAGGATCTGGGCGATCTTCGACTCTCGGCTGGGCGAGTTGCGCGTGACGGATCGCGGCGCGGGCCAGGCGCTGATCGATCTCTGCAGCGAGCGCTCCGAGTTCCGCGACGCGTGGAGCCGGGCGATGGACCGCGAGTTTCCGGAGGTGGGGTGATGGTCTCCGCGCAAACCGCGCGCACGGCCACACTCGATCTGCTCGCCTGGTGCGACCAGATGCGGATCCACGGCGCGCGGCAGATCCAGTGGGCGATCGTGACCGGGGCCGCCACGCTGGATGTCTACTTCGATACGGCGACTGAGATGCGCGGCGCGGTCGCAGCGCTCGACGCGTCGCGGCCCGTCGAGACCGATTTTCAAGGCCGCCGGCATCTCGAGTCGGTGGTCGCGATCGGCGACACGCGCGCACGACTCCACTGGATCAGCGGCTGACTACTGCGCCTCGGGTGGAGGCGCACGAAACTACGGTTTTCCATTCACGACAGGGGACAGGACATGACCACGAAGAAGCATGAGATTCGCAGCCGCTGGGATAACAGCGTGCTGTTCACGGCGGAGGTTGCGGTAGACGATCCGAATCCAACGCGCACGGCGGTAGAGGCTGCGGTCCTCGTCAACGCCCGCCTCGACGGCGCCAGCCTCGACGGCGCCAGCCTCGTCAACGCCCGCCTCGACGGCGCCAGCCTCGTCAACGCCCGCCTCGACGGCGCCAGCCTCGTCAACGCCCGCCTCGACGGCGCCCGCCTCGTCAACGCCCGCCTCGTCAACGCCCGCCTCGACGGCGCCAGCCTCGACGGCGCCCGCCTCGACGGCGCCCGCCTCGACGGCGCCCGCCTCGACGGCGCCCGCCTCGACGGCGCCCGCCTCGACGGCGTCAGCCTCGACGGCGCCCGCCTCGACGGCGCCAGCCTCGACGGCGCCCGCCTCGACGGCGCCAGCGTCGACGGCGCCAGCCTCGTCAACGCCCGCCTCGTCAACGCCCGCCTCGACGGCGCCAGCCTCGTCAACGCCCGCCTCGACGGCGCCCGCCTCGACGGCGCCCGCTTCCCGTCTGGTTTCACGCCCCCACCTCCGCTGACGCCGGAGCAGAAGTCGGCGATGGAAGCCGAATGGGCAGCGCGAGATCGTCAGTTCGCTCTCGACTTCCGTGCTCGACACCCTGACATCCCGGTAGTCGAGCGTATTGATGCTCAGATCTTGTCGCGTGTCGAAGCCAACCGTTCATGCTTTTCGATGCGCGACTGGCACTGCGGCACCACGCACTGCCGAGCCGGACACGCAGTCGATCTTGCTGGCGAGGCGGGTTATGCGCTGGAGCGTCGGCTGGGTTCGACCGCGCACGCCGGTGGTCTGATCTACCTGGCAAGCGTCGGGCGATGGCCGTATTTCTACGGCGACGACGAGCCTGCGCTCGCCGACATCCGGCGCCGCGCCGCAGAGCAGCCTGCCTCGGACTCGCAGACCTGACCGTTCTCCCGGTGCGCGACCTAGCAGTCGCGCTTCGACGAGAGCGAGCAGCAAAACAGCACAGACACAGGGGAGATGGATATGAAGATCGAGTTCGAGATCCGCGACACGATCGCAAACGCGGTTGGGCTCCGATGACCGACTCCCTCTTCCGCATCGACCTCGTCCACGACAACGGCTCAGTGACCGCATCGACCAACAACGCATTCAGGGGATAGACATGGGTGAATACTGGAAGCCTGTTAACATGACGCGGCGTGAGTACATTCATCCGCACGATCTCAACGATGGGCTGAAGCCTTTCGAGTGGAACCACAGAGAGTCTCGGACGATGCGCATGATTACGGAACGCTGGTCAGATTCGGACACCATCGTGTTTGTCAGCGACAACGACAACACGATCTGGCATCGTAACGGACCCCTTGGCGTCGAGGCGCCGCTCTACGGCGATCTCGACGCCAAGGGGTACAAGAGAATCAGCAAAAACGGCGGTGCCCAGTGACCACCACGCTGCCCTGCCTCTCCGAATCCCGCGAGTCGACGATCCTCGGCCTGCCCGCGCTTCGCGCGCCGGCGCCGGATCGGCTGGTCGAGGCGCTTGCGGCCAACGCCGAATGGGCTCGTCATGCCGACGAACTGATCGCCGAGATCGCGGTGCTGCGCGCCCGGTACAAGGCGCAGTTCCTGATCTCGGATGCACTCCGGCGCGGCGCCGCAGCTGCGGCCGCGAGCGCGTTGCGCCGGGTAACGTCGCTCTGCGTGGAGCTCGCCGACGCTCACGCGGAGATCTCGCGGCTGCGACTCGAACGCGCGTTCGACGGCGCGGCGCGGGCGATCACCGGGCAGCCGGCGGCCGAGCTCGCCGAGGATCTGCGCGTGCCGCCGGCGGATGACGACGTGTTCGAGGGACCGATCGTGGTCGAGGACGAGCCTCCGACGCGCAAGGTGGTACTTACGCCGGGGCTGTTCGCTGCGCTGCAGCGCCTGCCGCGGTGTTCGCCGTCGCGCCGCGTGATCGATGCGCAGTGCGTTGAGGTGACTGCGTGACGAAGAAGAAGCCGACCAGGAGAACCAGGACCGTGACGCAGCAGACTGATTCGACGATTCCGCAGATCCGCAAGGCGCTCATCGCAGCTGGTGAGCTGGTGCTCGTCATGCGCTGTGTTCATGCTGACATGAAGAGCAGTCGAGGATTTCGCTGGCCAGAGAGTGGTCCGGTTGAAGCCCCAGCCCCGGGAGCATGTGGAGATAAATCTGAGTGGAAGCCAACCCGCGAATGCGGTCATGGGCTTCACGGCTGGCTGTGGGGGGCAGGTGATCTCACAGGAACCTGCGACTACTGGGACTCGCAGGATACCAAGTGGCTCTTGGTGGAGGTTGCTAAGTCCGATGTCGTAGATCTTGATGGCAAGGTGAAGTTTCCGCGCGGCACGGTGGTGTTCTGCGGCGACCGATCCGAAGCCGCGAAGTTGATTGTGGATCATGCACCGGCGGGAACGCCGGTGATCTTCGGCACGGCCACCGCGGGCTACGGCGGCACGGCCACCGCGGGCGACGGCGGCACGGCCACCGCGGGCGAGCGCGGCACGGCCACCGCGGGCTACGGCGGCACGGCCACCGCGGGCTACGGCGGCACGGCCACCGCGGGCTACGGCGGCACGGCCACCGCGGGCTACGGCGGCACGGTCTCGATCGAATGGTACGACGCCAGCCGCGGTAGGTACCGTAAGGCGATCGCCGAAGTCGATGGCGATCTCATCAAGGCCGACGTCGCCTACGTTGTCGGAGAAGACGGCAAGCTCACACCGAAGGCGGCCCAATGACCACCGCCGCCCAGCAGTCCGATCTGCTCCTCGCCACCGTCGAGATCGTCGGCCCTGACCCGCATGCCGTACTCGACGCTCTCGGTGAACTCGCCGAGCGGGTCGCCGCGCAGTGCAAGGATCCTGCGGCAGCGCTGGCCGGCGTCATCGGCAAGCTGCAGCAGCACCGCCAGGGACACATCGCGGCTCGCGAGGCGGTGCCCGAATACGTCGCGGATCGGTATGCGGAGACGACGCACCCGATGCGGAGGATCCCATGAGCAAGCTGCCACGCCTCGAACCACTAGGACGAATCGACTACTCGTCGTCGATCCCGCCGCTCGGCTACCACTGCGGAAAGTGCGGTGTCCACGGCGTGAAGCTGTGGCGAGAGTACAACACGTTCCTCGATCGCCAGTCGCTGTTGTGCTGTGACTGCGCCTGTGCTGAGCAGTCGCAGGACGGGAAGCGGCGCTCCGTGCATCAGCTCGACGATGGACGCCCGCGCTGCACGACTATTGGTGATGCCTGGGGGACCGACCAGATCGGATGGCGCATCCCTGCGGTGCCAACTGCCGATGGCGAAACCTACTGGGGCTACAGCTCAGTGCCGGACGATGGCTGTCAGTGGTTATACCGTCTTCCTCTGCGGAGGCTCCCGTGAGCGGTGTGTGTCGCATCATGCCGGTCGATCCGAAGGATCCAGGATGCCGTCTGCGTCTGCAGTACGACCCAGAGTTTGACAGCGGCATCGCCATTCTGGCCTACGAGACCGTGGCTCCGGATCGGGTGCTCGACGCGGACGCGCCCGTAAGATCCGTGCACGGAAATTTCGATCCGCAGTCCCACGAGCTGGAGTGGCTCATCGACGCCGCCAGCGACGTGCTCGCTGTGATGTACCCGCACAAGGCGGACGAGGCCGACTTCGATCGCCGTCGCGGACTGGCTACGAGTCGGCTCAATGCGAGAGAGCACGTGCTTCGCGCCGCGCTGGCGTACGCCGGGAGCTCGAGCGACGAGAACCTGAAGGCGCTGCGATCGAGCGTCGAGGTGTTTCAGGCTGAGGCTCACGTGGAGACTGCCTACGCGGCGCAAACGAGTCGGCAGCTCTCACCGGAAGAGCGCGCCCAGCTGACTCAACTCCGAAAGGAGTACATCGCCGACGAGTACCCGCTCGCCTGCATCGCGCTCGACCGCCTGATCGGAGGTGCCCTGTGATCGCTGCCCTCGCGCTCGTCGTCCTGGCCGCACTCGTCGTGCTCGCGCTGATGCTGCCAGCGGCAGTCATCGTCGGTGCTGTACTGGTGGTGTTCGGCATCGTCAATCTCATCGGTGCCGGCATCTGGTATGCGGTCCGCCGGCGCCGCAGCTCGTATCTGATTCCGGTAGCGCGGCTCGCTGGGCCGGATCGCAAACTGGTTCTGCCACCCACGGCTCCGCTGCGCGTCGATGGTCGTAGCGGCGCGCGGATTCGTACGGCCAATGGCGATCAAGGACAGCCTGTCGTGGGTGGTGATTCGAAGGGAGGAGTCCTGTGAGCAAGCAAGAGCATCGAGTGTCCGTTGATAGCGGCAAGTACACGTTCGTGATTTCTGCCGACGACTACCGGGTCAACATTTTGCGCCATGGTCAGCCATGGATTTTCAATGCTGATGGCGCAAACGCGCTGCATTCGATCATGTGCGAGCTCGACGCGGCGAGGGTGGTGGTCAAGGCGGCGCGTGAATGCATCGCGGCGTTCGGGATGCGTGGCTATCCGTCGGGTCTGGTCGATGCGCTGGAGCTGCACGATCGACTCGTCGACGACAGCCAGCCGCCGAGTGCGTGGTGTGGCGCCGAACACGCGGACCGCAAGCCATGATCCGCACCCTCGCCACCGCTCTCCTCGTCGGCCTCGCCATCGCCGGGCTCCTCGCCGTTATCCGCGGAGACGCGCACCGCCTCGAGCGCTGGCCGTCGACGTACCTGGCGCGCGCCGACTCCGAGCCGCACGTCGTCGGTCCGTACCAGCCGTGCCGGCCGTCGGGCGCTGCTGTGCTGCGCGCCGATGCGCGGCAGATCCGCCGCGTCGAAGTCGTCCACGACACGCTGACGATCGACGCCACGGCGATCCCGGTGTCGTTCCGGACCTCGGCGCCGGCATGGGCGGCTGGCACCTGGATCGGCGCGCGCGTGTACCGCGACGACGGAGCGCAGTGGACGTACGTCGTGCAGCGGGATGCCGAGGAGTATGAGCTGGTGGTGCTCCGATCGGTGGCCGGCGCGGCGTGCACCGATGCGGTGGCGGTTGGGATGCGGAGGGTGGAGTCGTGACGCAGCTATGGACGAACAGCCGGCTGCGAGTGCTGCGCACCTGCGTGCGGATGCATCACCTCCGCTACGACCTGGGGATTCGTAGCCTGCCGACGGACGACACGTACTTCGGTGACCTCGGCCACCGGGCTCTCGAGGCGTACTACCGGACGTGGAAGGACGTGTGCGAGACGTGCGACGGATCCGGCGAGCGCCCATTCGCTGACACCGCGGATGGTTCTGCTCCTTCGTGTTCTGCATGCGGCGGGATCTGTGAGTCTGCATCTCTCGACGACCGCCTCCCAGCCGCACTCGCCGTTGCCGACGAGCACCCGGACCCGTTCGAGCGCATCAAGCTTCGCCTGCTCGTCGTCGCGTACCACGAGCGCTGGGGCAGCGAGGACTGGGAGATCCTCGCCGTCGAACAGGAGTTCCGGTACCAGCTCGGAGACCACCTGATGGGCGGCAAGATCGACGTGATCATCCGCAACCGCGCCGATGGCCGCGTCTACGTCGTGGAGCACAAGTTCACCGGGACTGCGACCGAACTCGGAGGCGCGTACTGGGAGCGCTTGACGCTCGACTCGCAGGTGAGTATCTACACCGATGGCGCGACGATGCTCGGCTACGAGATCGCCGGCTGCATCTACGACGTCATCAAGCGCCCTGGCCACCGGCAGCTGCTCGCGACTCCTACGGAGCGGCGCGAGTACACCAAGGGCAAGGGATGCAAGCGCTGCGGCGGATCCGCCGGCGGCAAGGCCGGCATCGTCAAGGGACGCGGCTTCTACACGGTGTCGATGGTCACTGTCGAGCAGGTCTCGTGCCCGGAGTGCGACGGTACCGGATGGAAATGCGATGCCGACGGCGTACCGCAGGCGCCTCGCCTCCACGCAAACCAGCGCTCCGAGGACGAGACCGAGGAGCAGTTCGAGGAGCGACTGCTCGACATCGTCGCAGGCGATCCCGACGGCTGGCTGCAGCGATCCATCGTCGTCCGTCTCGAGGACGAACTCCCGGCGATGCGAACCGACGTCGTCGACACCATCGCGGTCGCCGAGCTGGCGGAGCGGCGTGGCTCCTACCCCAGAAACCCAGACGCTTGCGCGAAGTACGGCCGGATGTGCGAGCTGTTTGAGATCTGCGCTGGTCGCGCCAGCGCAGACGACACCAACCGTTTCCCGCGCGGCCGAGTTCATCCCGAGCTCGCCGACGCGACCTGATGCCCGAGAGAGGGGCAAGCAACATGGCGAATCCAGCACCCACACCAAGACCTGCGCCGCCCGCGGCGCCCGCACCGCGCCCGGCAGGCGTGAAGCCGCCAGCAGCGAAGCCGTCTCGACTCGGCCTCGCCAAGCGTGAGCAGCTTCAAGTCCCGCTGTTCTACCTCTGGTACGGACCCGAGGGGATTGGCAAGACCTCGCTGCTGGCCGATATGCCGAGCCCGATTGTTCTCGACATCGAGGGCGGATCGGCTCGGCTCGAGATCGCTCGATATCAGTTCCGCGACAGCGAAGGCGGCCATGTCGCGTCGTCCTACGACGAGATCTTGGCTGCGGTGGACGATCTGGTGGCCAACCCCGGTCATGGGTTTCGCACCGTTGGGATCGACACGGCGGACGCACTCGAGGCGATGCTGCACGCCTATATCTGCAGGCGCGACGGCGAGAAGAACATCGAGGGCTACGGGTTCGCCAAAGGCTACAAGGTAGCGCTCGCTGAGCTGCGCGTCCTGATCCACCGGCTGAACGTCCTGCGCTACCGCGACGGGATGAACGTCGCCTTCCTGGCGCACGCCAAGGCCAAGACGTTCAAGAACCCGGAGGGGCCGGACTACGATCGCTGGAGCATCGTCGGTGACGATCTGTTCACCGCGGAACTCCGCGCGCGCTGCGATGTCGTCGGATTTCTCCATGCCGAGAGCGGTGGGGCGAAGCTGCCCGGCGAGGAGAAGTCGAAGACGGCTCGCGCGCGCGGCTATGACACCGGCCGGCGGCTTATCGAGCTGTCGCGCACCGCCGCGTGGGACGCGAAGACGCGACTGGCGGTTCCGGCGCAGATCGAACTCGCCCGTGAACACCCGTTTTCCCCGTTCTCTGACGCCAAGGTGGTGTCAGAGGCGGTGTCATCCGACGCGCTCGCCGCTGATATCGCGGCAGAGATCGCGCGCATCACCGGAGCCGACGGAGACATCGATTTCACCACTGCGGCCGGCAGCAAGACGTCCCGGTCTGCCATCGCCAAGATCGTCGCTACCGGAGATACGAACGTGATGTCACGCGTGCTCTCCGGACTGCGTGCCACCGAGCCTACCGCAACCACCCAGACCCAGGATCAGGAGTAGACGATGCTTCCTCTCGTCAAGGCAAACTATCGCGCACGCGCAACCGACACGCCGATTTCATTCGGCACGGCAAAGACCGGAAACATGCAGGTGTCAGTCGAGTTTGCAATCGAGGATCACCCAGAGTTCAGCGGATACACGCTCAACTGGATCGGGACGTTTTCCGACCATTCGTCGGAGCGGACGGTTGAGTCTCTGCAGATCGCTGGATGGCAGGGTGACGATGTGGCCGAGCTCGCCGGTGTTCCGGCGAGCAGCGTGCTCGCCGATCAGGTGTCGCTGGATTGTGATGTCGACTCGTACACCGACGGAGAGGGCAACACCAGGGAGAATCTACGCGTCCAGTGGGTGAATCGTCTCGGAGGTCGCTTTCAGTTCAAGCAGGAGGCTGATCCGGCAGCGTTGCGTGCTCTGGGGGCTCGGCTGCGAAGCACGGCGCAGTCACTTCGCGCCGGTGGCGGTCAGCGGGGGGCGAGGCAGGCGGGCGCTCCATCACGTCAGACTACACAGCGCAGCGGCGGATCGTCCGGCGGGGGCTACGGCGGATCACGCCACCCGAATGCGCCGGGCGGTCCAGACGACGACATCCCGTTTGCGTCGTCGCTGATCGAGCACGAGCCTAACCCGATCGCGGCGGTGCTGCGCCGCAGCTAAGCCTTGGATGCCGCGCCTCCGGGCGCGGCGCAGGCCGCGTGGCGGCAACGCGCCAAGAAAAACCGCCCGCCGCAATTCCGCGGCGTCTGTCTCGCTAGCTCAGCAGCAGAGCACCGCGATCCCTGTGCGCGGAGACCCGAGGTGCGAATCCCGGGCGAGACGCGAAGCCTGCCCCAGACTGCAGGCGAGGAAAGTAGGAGGACAGAGTGAATAATATTGCCAACATGCTGGTTACTGTAGCGGTCATACTCTTCGGTGGACATGCGAAAGCGCAGTCGTCGAGCAATGCCTCTCATGCCGACGAGGCCTATCTCGCATCTCTGATGCAGTCGAACCCGCCGCCCCAGCCTGCTGCGATGTCATTCCCGCCTGTGACTACTGAATCGTCTGTCTGTTTTCAGCAGACGTGCTTCCGTCAGCAGATTGGGGCTTTGACCGACGGGGGAGGCACTTGGTACTATTTTACTGACAACGACTACCAAGCAGCACAAGTTTGTCTAACTGAGTGCGGCGATGCAGGATTTTGTCCGCAGATGTCCGACTCTGACTGGACTACGAATTGGCATGCAACAGTTGCGTATTGTCTTGGCTGTGGACCCGGCCAATTGTGTCTACCCGACGATGACGGCGACAGGGGTGTCACAAGCTACTGTGAGGCAACTACCATGGTGGCGCTGTCTGAGATTCAGTGCTTTACCAACGACGCGGGCGGTGGACCGCACGGCGACCCCACCAACGGCGGAGACAAGTAGCTGACTCCTGGTCCCCGTCGATCGTCGGCGGGTGCCGTGGGTAGAGCTACGACTAGAGAGGAGAATGAAGATGCCAGATTCAGAGATGTCGCAACGCGCCCAACAGCTGCAGCGCTCGATCGCGATCACGATGCAGCTCCTGGTCGAGCACGACAAGGTGTCGCCGGCCGAGGTCGATGCGATTGTCGCGCGGCTGATTCAGCACGTGCGTAGCTGGCGTCCGCAGTTGCTGTTGATGGGAGGTGTGCTGTGAAGGTGGTGGTGCAGCTAGTGCGAGAGGACACCGATCCTATGCGCGCTGGTCTCCGACTCATCATCGATGGCGCAGTCGTCGACACCGGAGAGTTCGGTGGCGAGCCTGAGGACAACGGCGAATGCCGTGACTACAAGTGGGTCAAGGAGATGCTCATGCTGCTCGCGAAGCGTCTCGGTGCCGAGGCCACACTTGAGGTCGTCGAAGTAAAAAGTGACGACCGTGGGTATCGCAGCATTGCCTACTATGAGGCCATGGCCGCCCCGTACACGGGTGGCGCCCCGTGACCGGCTGGTGGACGTTCTGGCTCCTCGCTGCTGGATTCCTCGCCTGCGTGACGTGCGTGTGGCTGCTCTGGCGCTCCGAGCGCGAGATCCGGACTACACGTGGCCAACTCGCGAATGCGCACACTACGATCGAGCAACAGCGTCACTGCCTAGACGACAACCGCAGGACGATCAACCAGCAGGCGACGCGCAACGCTGGGCTCCGCCGCGAGCTCGACGCCTCGCGGGTCGCGCTGGACAACGCGCTCGATGAGAACGCGCGGCTCGCCACGCCGCGGCCGGCAGAGCCTCCGGTGACCACGAACCTGAAAGACGCGACACGCAAGCGCCGCCGCGAGTTGCGTAGCTACCGCGACGCACTCGAGGAGCTGTACGCGACTGGACGGCTGAACGTCCGAGGAGGACAGGCATGAGCGAGACAGAGACCTCAGCGGAGATCATGGCGCAGCTGAGCGCCGACTTGGACCGGGCGCACGAGACCGCGGCGGCGGTGATCGCTGAGCGGGATCGGCTGCGGGTAAGGGTGGCCGATTTGGAGCGCCGGAACGCTCTGGCCACTACGTCAATGCGCGCATTGAAGAAGCTCATCGGTGCGCCGCACACGCAACCGCTGACCGAGGATCAGCGTGCCCCACTCGCCGGCCGAAGACTCCACTGGTGTCACTGGTCGCAGCAGCCCGATATCGGGCTGTCTTGTGGTCGCATGACCGTCCCCGCATGGGGGCAACTCGAACCTTCGGCGCCCGGCGTGTACGTCGAGGACGAAGGCGACCTCTACACGTTCGAGCACGCTGACCTCGTCAACTGCGACGGGTGCCGAGAGTACCTGGCTCGGCGCGCCGAGTGCTGCGCCACCGGCAAGGCGGCGAACGGAGCCACCCCATGAGCAAGTCCGCATCCGCCGCCGCTCGCCGCGTGGCCTGCCCGGCGTGCGGCGTTCCAGAGCTCGCGCTATGCGTCGAGCCGTGGGGCGCCGAGCGCACGCGATCGCACCCTGAGCGTATCGCATCCGCCCGTGCCGTGCCCGATCTGACGCCACCGCAGCTCCTCGCGCTACGCAAGCTCCACGCTGATCCGACGCGTCACATCGAACCCGGTACACGCCTGTCGCTGCTTCGCAAGCAGCTCATCGCGCCGTGCGAGGCGCCGGGTCCGATGCCGCAGCACAGACGTGGACCGCGGCCGAAGCGGAACCACCCGCTGACCGAGGCCGGACGGAAGGCGATCGGACTGCCAGCGGACGAGCAGATCGCGAGGACAGCATGACCGCACCTCTGTCCTCATCGCCAGGCAGCGCAACGCGCGCCTAGGCTGGGCAATCCTCTGCTTGGCACTCCTCTCCAAACCAAGGTATTGTCATGATGCAGACAAATGACTTTCACACTACCCTGTTGTGGATCCGGTCTCTCGAGATCGCTCAGGCGCCGCGCGCCGACCGCGCAGAGCTCGGATTCGTCGCTGCTTCGGCCGGCGAGATCGACCAACTGTTCACCCGTTACCGCAGCCCGTGGAGGGCATGAAGATGATCACGACGACCGAGATCTATGGTCTCGACAAGACGAGCGAGGAGCGTGCGGCTGCCGTCGAGCAGGCCGCGAACAGGTTTTTCTGTGTCCTGGAGCTCGTCGCGACCGTCCGGCGGTGGCGCGATCAACAGGCCACAGACGGAGAAGTGATCACCGCGCTTGAGCGAGTGGAGCAGGCGCCATGACCGACGAACTGGCCGCTCTAGGATGATTGCCATTGACCACTACATCGCGACTGTTTACCGTTCTCAGTGGAAAGCGTGAGTATGGCGAAGAAGAAGCAACCAAAGCCGCAGTACGTGATCAAATGGCCACTCGATCCGGTCAGCTACTTCAAGCAGATGACCAAGATCGGCCCCGCGTTCGGCGCGACGCTGGACGATGCCAGGAAGTTCGACAGCGAACGGGAGGCTGGCGAGGCCTATGCTCGGTTCCGGGCCGGAGCCGTCGTTGCTGAGATCTGCCTGGAGTCCGACGAGCGCACGGCGCAGGAGCGTGGGCTGTGAGGAGCATCAGTGTCCGTCTTTCCGTCACTATCGCCTTCGTCGTCATCGGCGCGCTCGGCGTCGCCGGCGTGTTCGTCGCCCATCGCGAGGTCCAAGTGGTCCAGGAGCTGGTCCTGCGCGACGCCTCGTCGCTGGCCGTGGCGGGTGCCGCGGGATACTCGCGGATCCTCGACGATGCGGTCGACTCTGGGAAGCTCGCCATCGACGACATCACGCAGCCGAAGCTCGAGGAGATCAAGTACGCGTTCGACGTCAGCGACAAGCGGTACCGCTCGAAGCTGAGCGACTACACCGACTCGCACGGCGTCCAGGCGTTCGAGGACGCGCTTCTCGAGTCCTGCGACGGGTGCTTGTTCGCGTCGGGCATGCGGCGTGGCGGGTATGTGCCGACGACAAACGCGAAGCAAGATCTGGCGCCGACGGGCGACGTCGATCGCGATCGGCGCGTCGCGCGCGGCAAGCGCGTCTACGACGGCGCCGAGCAACTCGCCGCGGCTGGATTTACCGGCGGCCAGAAGGCGCCGGTGCTGATCCAAACCTACCCGCGCGACACTGGCGAGCTGGCGTGGGATGTCGCCGCGCCGATCTTCGTCCACGGCCAGCACTTCGGCGCGTTTCGGATCGGTGTGTCGCAGGACCGCATCAACGCGCAGTGGGTCGACCTCTTGTGGCGGCTGTCGGTGTCGTTCGGGTTCGTCGCCGGCGTGACCGTGCTCGCGATCTTCCTGGCCACCCGGGCTCGGCTGCGGCGGCTCGTGACGCTGACCGCGGCGGCGAACCACATGAGCCAGAGCTACGAGGCCCTGGCAGAGGCGATCCCGGTCGACGACGGAACGGAGCTCGGGCTCCTCGCACGCGCGCTGAACCGACTGCGCGTGTCGCTCAAAGCGGCGATGGACTACGCGGACCGGCCGCGCACCAACAGGGAGGGATGACAATGGCGAAGAGGAAGTGCAGGCACGGCCGAGTCGAGTACATCACGCGCGACGGCGCAAAATGGCTCACAGCCCACGAAGCGTTCGTGCACTACGGCATGGCGAGCGAGGCTGTCTCGGTTCGGTGTGCCTCGTGCGGCGCACAGTTATCGCTCGGATGGACGTCTGATCCAGTTGGCGACGATCTGACCCTATCCAACGCGATTGCCGAGCATAATGGCCTACTGAACGATGAACAGGCGTGGAAGGGCGAAGGCTTCATCGAGTTCAGCACGTCGCACGACGACTCGTGGCCATGGGACCCGACGCGGCCGATCGCGGGCCAGTACGAGGAGTCGCTCATCGAGCGCGCTCGTGAGCGTCTCGGCGGCGGAATTCGCGGTATCGATGTCGAGATCGACGTAATCAGCGGTGACGAGCTCGAGCATGGCGTCAAGCTCGAGGTCACGACCGAGCCAGAACCCGAAGAAGGCGTCGCATTCGACGTCACGGCCGTCGCCGAACCACCGTCGCTCGACGACCGCTTCGATGGCGGTGACTTGTGACCACCACGCCGACAACCGTTCCCGTCGAGTGCTGCGCCGAATGCCCTTTCGGCCATGGGCCTGACGACGACGGCGATTCCTGGCTTTGCACCGAGGAGAGCGTCAACCACTCCGGCGTTCGGCCGCTTGAGCGCGACGCGTGGCGCGATCGGCCGCCGACCTGGTGCCCGCTGCGCAAGGCGGATCGGCTTGTGACGCTGAGGGTGCCGTGAGCGGGCGCAGGCTGGACACTTCGGCCCCGCTGCCGAACCCAGTCGGCGAAACCAGGCGCGATCGCCACATCCGCATGCTCACGGACGCACGCGATCGGCTCGCTGCGGCGATGGTCCGGCGGGATGTCCGCCGCCGCGCTGCGCGTCCAGCCGAGCCCAGCGAGGTCTACTGCCGCCTCCACGGCCTTCCGTGGCGTAGCTGCGGATCGTGCTCGAAGGTGCGGCGGTGACGCTGACTGTCGTCACCGCGGAGTGGCGCCGCGCCGTCGTTGAGCGGCTCGACGATCTCGGCATGTCGCGAAGCGCGCTGGCTCGGACGATCGAAACCAGCGTGACACAGGTGTGCGGACTGCTCTCCGGCAAAAGCGATCGCAGCGCCTTTGTCGAACGCATCAACGAGGTGCTCCGCATCACCACGGTGGATCTGGACACCGCCGAGTCGCGTTCTCCGCTCGCGCTCGTGCCCGATCCGGACATCGAGCGGATCGCCGAGCTTCGCGCCGCCAGCGACGAGATCGCGGCGGATATCCAGCGGCTCGAGGCGGCACAAGCTGCGGTCGCCGATCGGCTGTCGGAAGCGCGGCAGGCCCACGCCGAGATGCAGGCTGAGATCCGACAGCGCCGCGCTCGTATCCATCCGACAGCCCTCGACGATGCGCGCCAGCTGCGCGAGCGCACCGATGCGTTGCGCGCGGACGCGGCACGGGCAATGGAAGAACGCGGATGAGCGACAAGCTGTACATCGACGGACGCCTGGTAACCGAACGCAACGCGTCGCGGTTCGTGAAGGCGCGGCGACCGAACGCCACCGTGAGCCGACAGAGGACCAGTGGATGGCGCAGTCGCACGTATCACATCGTACGCGACCGCTCTGCCGATACACCGAGGTGGTGCAATGCCGACGCGCCTACCGCCGGCGCCGCGTGGCTCAAGGTGGCCCGCCAGATGATCGAGCACGACGCGCGCGTCACGGCGGAACGAAAGGCGATGGCACTCGCCGAACAGTCGCTTCTGACTGCTGACAATGATGCGGACCTGCGCGCTCTCGCTCTCCGCTACGCCGCCGTTCGCCTAGAGCAGGATCGGAACCTCGCCCCGTTCGCGAACCGGATGGACTGCATCGAGGCATTGCGGACGATGGCGGAGGCCAAGTCGTGAACCTCGTCACCTGCATCGAGTACGATCTGCCGCTCGACGATCAGAGCGTCTGGCATCGCTGCGAGATCGAGCGCCAGCCGGTGCGGCGCGTTCGATACGAGACCGACTACGACCTGACCGCGATCCTTGGCAACCTGTCCGTTGTCGGCGCGCTTGCGGCCGCGCGGCAACTCGTTCCGGTCCCGGCGCTCCCCGATGATGCCCATCCGCTGCTGCACTGGTACGCGCGGCGCGCCGAGGAGATGGAGGCTGCGATTCTGCGCGCAATCGAGAGCCGCGCCGCGCTGATCTCCGATCTGAAGGCGAAGATTGTCGAATGGGGACAGCGGCCGAGAGGTGATGCGTGACGCCGCGCTTCACCATCGCCGACGTCGATCGACTCGGCCTGAACTGCGGCCCGACGGCATTTGCCGCGATCCTCGGCCTCACGCTTGACGAGGCGCGTCCGCACTTCGGAGATGACTGGCCTGGCTACACGAACCCGACGTGCATGTTTGTGGCGTTGGCCAGTGCCATTGGTCCACGTGGCAAGCGTTGGCGCATCGCCGCCGGACCGAAGCAACTCGGCGCTGGCGTCTCATGGCCGAGTTGGGGCCTCTGTCGTATCCAGTGGCACGGCCGGTGGATGGCGCCCGGCGTGCCAATCGCGGCGCGCTACCGCCAGACGCACTGGGTCGGCTGCTGCACGGATCCGGCGCGCGGCGTCGGGATCTGGGACGTCAACGCGCTCAACAACAGCACCGGCTGGTGCGCGCTCGCCGACTGGGAGCGTGTGCTCGTGCCGCACCTGACTGCGGAGATCAAGGGCGCCGACGACGGCTGGAGCATCACGCACGCTGTCGAGGTCCAACGGCCATGAAGTTCGACCCCTGGTCCTGGCTCTCGCTGCTGGTCGCCGCGCACGGCTGGACCGTAGGCACGGAAGCGCGGCTCGACGAGCTCACAGCGCAGCTGGCGACGGCGCTGGCAACGCGCCTCGCCGGAGAACAGCCATGAAGTGCGCCAAAGGGTGGCGCTGCTGGCAGTCGACCTGTGCGACGTGCAACCGCCTGCGCCGGCTCGCGATGGATCCAGTCGGCGTCGAGCGCGGCCGGCAGGCGGTCGAGCGCGTCGAGTCGGAGCGCCGCGTGATCGAGGTCGAGCGCGAAGTCGACGAGGAAGGGTGGAACTGATGTTCGCAGAGCACTCCAGCGATCAGCTACTCGAACTCGTGCTGCAGCTCGTCTCGAGGCTGGATCGTCTCGGTCTGGATGGCGAGGTGCGCGTCGTCGTGCATTTGAGTGGCGGCACGGTGGAGTTGTCCGGCAAGAGCAAGCGAGCCGCGGAGCGTGGATCATGACCGCCATCATCGCATCGCTCCTGTGCTCGGCTGGCTATGCAGCCATGATCCGCCGAAGCATGCGCAACGGCCGATGCTTCGACGGCGACGCTGCGCCGTATCCGCGCGTCACGTGGCAGGATCGGATGTGGGATGCGGCGAGGGAGTTGGAGAGGGAGACGGGGAGGTGAGCGAGACGAGATGCGAGAGCTGCGGCAGCCCGGTTGAGATCCTCCAGATCGACGATACCGAAGAAACGGTCATGGTCAGCGGCAAGGCGATCTATGTGGCGATCCGCGTCCCCGACTGCCAAGGCGTGACCACGACGTTCGCACGCAAGGTGCATCGCTGCCGGAACTACACGAGGAGGCCGAGATGACCTCCGATCAACGCTTCCTCTCCTACCGCGAGGCGTCGCGCTACCTGTCGATCCCGATCGGCACGCTGCGATCGATGGTCAGCCGGAAACAGGTGCCGCATGTCCGGATGGGCTCCAAGCTGGTCAAGTTCGAGCTCGCCGACCTAGATCGCTGGCTAGATGTGCGTACGCGGTCTGCCGAGTTGGTTCATGGTCCGGTTCATAGCGATGCGCATCCATCCTCACTGGCGCACGAGGCAGCGATCGGCAGGATAGTTCCCAATTGGGAACGCATCGGATTCTGGGGCGCCATGGCCGAACGCGTCGGAATCTACGACCAATCGATCATTCCAGACGCGTTCGAGTTCGACGCCGAAGCGCGTTGCCTGTCGCTCTTTGAGCTCGTCCATACCAACGACATCAAGCCGTGCAAGTTGATTGCGATCCGCGAACTGCATGAGAAGCTAGTAGCGGTCGGGTGGTCGCTGCGGTTGCTAGCTGCCAGCTCCAGGAGTTGCGAAGCGAGCGAGCTTGACGTTGATACCGGAGGCTTGGCGGAATCAGAGCTTGAGCTTGAAATCAAGCGCAACCACGTGAGGTTCGCGCTCCCGTGAGCATCCGCCTGCATCCCGATGACATCGCAGCAATCGCTGATGCGGTTGCGGAACGGTTGCGATCCGAGGGAGCCTCCGTGCCTGGCAGCAGGTCTGGTGGCGAGGAGCCACCATGCGACGGAGATACAATGGACCGTACAGACACGGAAAACAGTGGCGAGTCGCTGTCATTACAACGAGCGAAGGAGAGAGGTCGACGGAGTATGAGACGTTTCCTACGCGAACAGAAGCAGAGGGGTTCATCGACGGCGCACGAGACGAGGGCCAGGGGTTCACGGTGAAAGACGCCGTGGATGCGTTCCTCGACAGCTGTCGGCAGCAAGAGCTGTCCCCGCGGTCGCTGCTTGCGTACGAAGATCGCGCCCAGTTGATCGTCGGCCCAGCGATGAAGCGACCGATCCGCCACCTCCTGGGACGCGGCGCCGAGTTGTACGCAGCGGCGCAGGTCTATCCGGCTGGGCACCGACTTGCAGGCAAGAGACGCAGCGCAGACACCCATCGCAACGCACTGACCGTTGGCAGAATGATCGGCGATCTATGCGTCAAACGCGGATGGCTCAAGATCAACCCGTTTGTCGATGTCGAGCCCGTTGGCGCGCGGCGTCATGGAGCCGACAAGATCCACCTGACCCTCGACGAGGTGCGCAAGCTCGAGGCGTGGTGCCTTGAACATGCCAGCGAGCTGCGCTCGACGTTAACGATGGCGTACATGTTCCTCGGATGCCGCACGAGCGAAATCACGAGCCGAAACGTGCGAGACGTTGACGACGGCGGTCGACTGCTGTGGATCCGGGACACGAAAAGTGCAGCGGGAACGCGACGACTGGTCGTTCCGGACGTGTTGGCCCCGATGCTTGTCGCAGTGTGCGCCGGCCGGCCGGCGGATGCACCGCTGTTTCTTGGCGTCGAGGGCGCCCGGCTCTCCCTGGGGATCGCGACGCGCCTCGTGCGCAGCGTGTGCGTCGCGGCCGAGGTCCCAGAGGTGACGCCCCAGGCGCTGCGCCGGACCCTGGCCACGTTGGCCACAGATGCCGGAGTCGCCGGCCTGGCGCTCGCCGCGAGCCTCGGTCATGCGTCACCGGACATCACGAACGAGGCGTACATCGCGCGCGGCGGCGCTGCAGCGGCTGCCGCGGCACGCGGCATTCGCGTGATCCAGGGCGGACGTAAGTAGCTGAAGTTGGAAACCACGCTGGGAACCATTGGGATCGAACGTGAGACAGCGATGTTTTTCTCGACGACGAACCCGTGCGTGCCCACGTTGCTGAAGAACCTGCAGTTCTCGAACTCGCGACGACGCACCATGCCAAACAGTTTCCATCAGACCTCTGACAGCGTCGAGCGCGAATCTGGGAACCCGAAGATCCGCCAAGAACATCATCGAGTACTTACCCGACCGACCGTCGAAGATCCGCGGTCGGAGCGAGGCGTCTACCCGATATCTACCCAAGGAGAACGATGAGCACGAATGGAGACATGAGCGTGGAGGGCAACGATGACCACCAGTGAGTTCCCTATCTTCGCGAGGACCGTTGCCGAGTCCTTCCAGTCCATCACCAAGGCCCCGCAGGTCTTCGTCACCGGCGTGGATGGCGACGCGCTGTACCAGCTCTACCTGGCCGCGTTTCCCGAGGGCACGAATCCGATCTTCAGAAAGGCGACCGAGCACGAATGCTCGTGCTGCCGGAACTTCATCCGTCGCGCCGGCAACGTCGTCTCTGTCGGCGATCAGAGCGTCGTTCGCACGATCTGGGACGAGGCCGCGGATCGCACGCCCGGGCCGTACAACGTCGTCGCCGCGGCACTACGCGATGCCGTGCTCGCCTATGACATCTCCGACCTCTATCGGGTCAGCGAAAAGGAGAGCAGCTTCGGCGCAGCCGCCACGCGGTCGCTCGACTCCGACGGCAAGGCGCTGACCTGGAACCACCTCTACACGGGCGCGATCACCAGGACGCTGCAGGCCGCGTCACCAGACCAGGCGCGCGGCGACTACCGCACCACGGTTCAGGTCTTCACGCGGGGGCTTGTCGAGCTGGTGCCGTCTGCGCTGGACACGGTGCTCGCGCTCATCGAGGCCAACAACCTGTATCGGGGCGCCGAGCATAAGGCGGCGGTCGTGCAGTTCATGGCGGCGCAGGGGGCGTTCCGTACGCTTGGCCAGCGCGAGCAGAGTGTCTTCGCGTGGACCCACGCCACCGGCCCGGCGTCGCGCTTTCGCAACACGGTGATCGGCACGCTCGTGCAGGATCTCAGCGAGGGCATGGACGTCGAGCGCGCGGTGGCAAGCTTCGAACAGAAGATCGCGCCGACCAACTACAAGCGCACCACCGCCGTGATCACGCCGGCCATGGTGAAGGGCGCGATGAAGACCATCGAGGAGCTCGGGCTCGAGCCAGCGCTGGAGCGTCGCTTCGCCACCATCACGGACATTTCGGTCAACGACGTGTTGTGGGTCGACGGCAGAGTCCGGCCCGCAATGAAGGGCGCGATCGCGGACACCCTCATGCAGGTGGCAACGACGGCGAATCCGCAGAACACGAAGAAGGATGAAGAGCGCGCCGAGGACATTGGGCTCGATGCCTTCGTCGAGCGTGTACTGCCCGAGGCGACGAGCGTGGAAGTCCTGCTCAAGGGCGAGCATCTCGGAAACCTGATGTCGCTGACCGCGCCGGTGCACCCGGAGCCGCGGCAGCTGTTTCGATGGGCCAACGACTTCGCGTGGTCGTACGCGGGGAACGTCGCCGACAGCATCGCCGATCGCGTAAAGAAGGCCGGCGGCAAGGTCGACGGCGCGACACTGCGGGTCTCGCTGTCGTGGTTCAACTACGACGATCTCGACCTGCACATCTACGAGCCTACCGGGCGCGGCGTCGGCGGCGTGCTGGGCCACATCTACTACGGCAACAAGCAGGGCTGGACCGGCGGCCGGTTGGATGTCGACATGAACGCTGGCGGCAACCGCCAGTCGCGCGATCCCGTCGAGAACGTCGTGTGGACGGACAAGATGCCGAGCGGCGCCTACAAGGTCGTCGTCAACAACTACGTCAAGGTCGAGTCCAGCGACGTCGGGTTCGTCGTCGAGATCGAGTGCGGCGGCAAGCTGTCGCACTTCTCATACAACAAGTCGGTCCGAGACAAGCAGGATATCCACGTCGTCACCATGCACATGAAGGATGGCGCGATCGATCGCATCGAGGCCGGAGATCCGGCCATCACCGCGTCGAACATCTCGCAGACCAAGTGGGGGCTGTCGACCGAGCAGTACGTCAAGGTTGACGCCGTGATGCTCTCCCCGAACTACTGGGGCGACAACGCCGTGGGCAACAAGCACACGTTCTTCGTCCTGCACGGTGCCAGGAACGACGAGCCCACGCGCGGCATATACAACGAGTTCCTGCACCCGCGTCTCGAGCAACACCGCAAGGTGTTCGAAGTCATCGGCGACAAGAC
The DNA here is from genome assembly GCA_035716165.1 of Mycobacterium sp. Classification (GTDB taxonomy): domain Bacteria; phylum Actinomycetota; class Actinomycetes; order Mycobacteriales; family Mycobacteriaceae; genus Mycobacterium. The sequence continues at coordinate 32,753 of DASTKA010000867.1, forward strand.
CAAGTGCCAGCCCACGGACGGCCAGCTCTCCGGCCTCGGCTTCTCATCGACCAAGCGCACGAAGTTTCTCGCCCGCGTCCAACAGGGCAAGCGTCGGCGCCTGTTCAACATTCACGTCGGCTCCTGATCAACGACCGTCACAAGAAAGACACGACCATGCAGAACATCTTCGAGTACGCGACCCGCAACAAGCTCCGTTTCGCATCTCACCGCGGTGAGCTGTCCGTCGAGCAACTCTGGGACGTCCCGCTCCGCTCACGAGACGACTTCAACCTCAACACCATCGCCAGACTGGCGAACATCGCACTCAAGGCGATCTCCGAAGAGAATTTCGTGGAGACGGCCAAGACGCCAGAGCATGCTCGCCGCGAGGCGGCGCTCGACGTCGTCAAGTACATCATCGATGCCAAGATCGCCGAGGAGAAGGCCGCCGCTGCCCGCGCAGAAAAGAAGCTGGAGAAGGAGAAGCTCCTGAAGATCCTTGCCGAGAAGCAGGACGGCAAGCTGAGCGAGCTGTCCGAGAAGGAGCTGCAGAAGCGGATCGCGGCGCTGGAGGAGTAGCGCATGATCCACAACAGCAACACGACCACCTCCGACCTCACCGTCGAGATCGTCCGCTGCGCCAACGGCCACGACTTCACGGCGATCATCATCAACGGCACGCGCATCACGAACTCCAAGTGCTGCGGCCGATGGACGACCGTGCGCAAGTTCAAGGTCCAGCGCGAGGTCATGGCGGAGGCGATCGCAGAGGCGCCGGCGGAGAGGGCGGTGGGGGGCGTGATCCGATCTTTCACCAGCCGCCTCGTCCGCCACGGCGACTTCCCGTTCCCGGAATTCACCGGGCTCCGGGTCATGATGATGCCGGTCATCATCGGCAGACCTGACAGCCTGCCCGACCACTCGGAGGCCTGGCGCGCGGCGTTCGGCGTGATCTCCGTGCTGGCGCACGAGCACTACGGCTCGGTCGGCTACCTGACCGTTGACGAGGCTGAGGTTCCCGCCGGCGAGACGCATCGCCGTCCCGGAATGCACGTCGACGGCTACGGAACCGACGCTCCAGCGCCATACGGCGGCGGTGGGCGCGGCTACGGCGGTGGCGATGACCTCGGCGGCGGAACCGGGATGCTCTGCGCGGCCACCTGCGCGCCGATGCGGGTGTGGACCGGAACGATCGCCGGATCGCCCGGCATCGACGGTAGCTGCGAGCACATGCGCGGCAAGCTCGGCGCCGGCGCTGTCCTGGAGCCGAACGTTGCCTACTGGTGCTCGCCGATGCTGGTGCACGAGGCGATGCCGATGTCCGAAACGGGCCGGCGGCAGTTCGTGCGCCTCTCGTTGCCGTCGAGCGCGCCATGGCACGAGGGCTACACGCCGAACCCGATGGCGCAGCCGACCGGGCCGATCTTGCCGGCGCGAGCCGAGATGGGGTACCGGCCATGACCACCGACCCACGCCTGCTGAGCGCCGAGGATCTCAGCTACATCCGCAATGAGGTCGCCGCCAGCCGAACCACCACGAGCGGCGAGCTCGAGATCGAGCGCTGTCGACATCTGCTCTGTCATATCGACGCACTGGAGACCGAGCGTGCGCAGTCGCGCGCCGCGATCGCCAAAGTGTTCGCAGCCGTCGAGCGCGGCGACATCGACCTCGTGCACGAGGACGGCTGCCCAGAGGACGACACGTGCGAGTGCCCGATCACGCGTGTGATGTTGGAGTTGCGGCTGTCCGGCGGGGACTCGAAGGCCGCGGCGCTGCTGGCGGAGTTCGATCGTGCCGCCAACCCGCTCTTCGAGATCGGCGGCACCAAGGAGCCGTGGCAGCCATGAAGGTCTGCATCTTCATCGTCGGCTCTCGTGTCCGCGATCGCAACTGGTCATCGCAATTCGGCGCAATCCGCACGATCGCGAAGAAGACCGCGCTGGTCGACTGGGATGGCCGCGACAAGCCAGAGCGCGTGTACCTCGACAACCTGGTGCTCGAGACCGCCGAGGACGTGGCCAAACGCGAGGTCAAGGGGGCGTTCCAGTCCTGGAACAACGCCAGACCGCGGACCCAGTTCGTCGATGCGTTCTACTCCGGGCCAACGGTCTGGTACCGAGATCGTGAGTGCAACGCGGTCAAGACGCACGAACTCACATCTGCCGAGCAGATGTATCAGGCCGCGCGCGAGCTCGAGGAACTGGCCGCGTGGTGGGAGACGCGGCCGAAGGAAGACAAATGAGCAGAGACCCTGCCCGCATCGACCGCATGTGCGATCTGTTGCGCCAGCTCTGGCACAAGCACCCGGACCAGCGTATGGGGCAGCTGGTCGCGAACGTGACCGACTTCAACGACTTCGCTCAGCTGTTCAACATCGAGGACGACATCACCGAGCGCAAGCTAACCGCCGCCATTGAAGGCGGGTTCGGGGCGGCATGGAGGACGAAGTGACAACCAAAGAGTACATCGTCAAGCACACCGAGGATCCAGACTGCGAGATGTGGATCGTCGAAATCGCGCCAGGTTATGTCGGATTCTCGAGCGATAAGGCCAAGGCACAGCGTTTCAGCTGGCACCCGTCCGAGGTCGGTGATCGCCTTGCCATCATTCCCACTAGCTACAGGCTCGTTGCGGTTCCGGTGAAGGCGTGAGGTGGCTGGTCGCGCTCGCGCTGGTCGCTGCCTGCGGCGACAACGTTCAGCCCCAGCCTGACGCCTCATCCGAGACCGTGCTCGCCGACGTGCATGCATGCTCGATCCGCTACCTGACCCCGTTCAACTTCGACATGCTCGCCGAGCTTGAGGTGCAGTGCACATACCCAGGATGGGATCTGCACTGGGAATACACCGTCGACGATGCCGAACTGCTCCAGATGCGCCAGCCGTGCGCGCCTCCTGGCGCTGACATCCGCATGGAGCTCCTCCGCGGCCGAAGACTTACCCAGCTGAGCGCGTGGCTCGAGAACGACTCGCTGCAATTTCCGTTCGTGGACTGCCGCGGCGCAGTGAACGATGGGTGGACCAATGAGTGACGCTAAGTACGACCCGGAGATCTGCGCGCGGCTTGCGAGGGAGGCGCGCGCGGATGATGCGGCGCTGCGTGCCACCGACCCCGAGTGCACGTGCAACGGCGCCGCTTGGTGCGAAGACCAGTGCCCAGCTTACCCACGGATGATGGCGCACAAAGCGGCGAGCGAGCGGTACGAGGCGAATCTCCTGGCCACCGCTGACCACCTCGAGGCGGCGCAGGCGCGGATCGCGGAGCTGGAGAAGCGACTCGAGGATGAGGAGCGCGACTGTGGCGACCTCATCGACGAGCGCGAGTTTCGCGAGTCGCAGATCAACGCGATCGCCGACGTGCTCGGCGACGAAGGCGAGTGGAGCAACCTGCATGACCGCGGCGATGCGGCGCTGGAGTTGGCGGAGCAGATCGTGGCCGAGCGGGATGCCGCCAACGCCCGCATCCTCCAGCTCGAGGAATCCGCCCGTGCTGCGGCCGAGAGCTGGATGGCCGCGTGCAGGGAGCGGGATGAGGCGAGGGCAGAGGTGGAGCGGCTGCGGATCATCGCCAAGGCATACGCTGCCGCTGAGACCTCGTACCAAGACGATAGCGGTAACGCTGGGCCGCTCCACGAACGCATGGCTGCCTGCGATCGAGCGCTCGACGCGTGGAGGGATGCGGCGCTGGATCTAGCCGCAGAGAGGAGCGAGTAGCGATGCCGTGGGATGACGACGGAGGTCGGCCCATCAACCCGGATGTCGGCACTGCGGCTGCGATGACCGACCGCTGCCCCATATGCGACCGGCCGATCGCCACCGACGAGCAGTGGCGCGCTACGATGCCACCTAGGTCTGCAGCGCGATCTGATCTTTGCTGGGACGGCTACGAGTGCCGCACCCACGCCGTGGACTGGCGAGCGCGGGCGATGAAGGCGGAGGCGGAGCTAGCCGCTGCCAGACTACAGCGCCGCGACATCACCAAGGCATGCTCCGAATGCGGGTCTCCGGCCGATGCGTTATGCATGGGCGTCACTGAATGCATGGTTACCGCAGGAGGCAATCGTGGCTGAGCCGATGACACCGGAGCGACTCGCGGAAATTGCGGCGAGGCACGAGCGCGCATGCGAAGTTGTCGAGGATCCAAGATCTCAGCGTGCTGCGATCATCGTCGGTGGATCTGGTGTCTGCGAGACACTGATCGCTGTGCCGGAGCTGCTCGCCGAGGTCCGCCGCCTGCAGTCGGAATGCGAGCGTCACGAGAACGTCAGCGCAGCGCTTGCCGGATCGCATGCGGAATTGCGGGCTGAGCTTGAGCGCACTCAGCCCGTTCTCGATGCCGCCATCCACGCCCACGACACCGCGCACGAGGAGTCGGTGCACGAGCTGCGACGCGAAGGCCCGTGCCGATGCCGGCTGTGCGTGGCCGTCAACGCCTACCGCAAGGCCGCGTTCGTGCTCGCGAAACGCGGGCTCAGGGTGACGACCTGCCTGGGCGGAAGTTCTGGGCGGTGACGATTCTCGTACGCCGCCCGTAGCTCGCGTCGCCTCGACAGCATGGACAACTGGCAGCGCCGCGTGTGGCGACGGATCGATCGTGATCGCTCGTGGTGGCGCCGGCTGTGGCGATGGCTGACCCGCACCCGATCCCGCCGCCGCTGACCTGCACCCGCTCTGCGCGCCGTACCGATACCGCCGTCACACATCGTTCCACATCCGCACTCCCGGTATTCGCCATGACGCAGTTCATCACCGCTATCAGCTACCCAGCCGTTACCCGGTGATCTTCGCGTCTACCCTTCCATGTATCGCCCTCACTCAGGTGTAGCGTAGCGAGACGGTGGTGGCGGATCTCGATTCTCTGGCAGGTCGTACCCTGGGCGCGTTCGTCCTCGGCGCTCGTCTCGACGAAGGCGGTTTCGGCGCGGTGTACGCCGCGCGGCAGCCGCTCCTCGATCGGGATGTCGTCGTCAAGGTGATCGAGCCGCGCGACGCCGACGACGTGAGCGCGCTCGAGCGGTTTCGTCGGGAGGCGCTGCTCGCTGCCCGGCTCGAGCACCACTACGCCGCCCGCGTCTACGACGCCGGCATCGACGGGCAGCTCCTCTGGATCGCGATGGAGCGGATCCGCGGCGTCACCCTCGCCGATCACCTCGCCAAGCATGGTCGGATGCTGCTCGATCAGTTCGTGCCGCTTTTCGAGCGAATCGCCGAGGCCGTCCATGCCGCGCACGCGCTGGGGATCGTCCATCGCGATCTAAAGCCGGCCAACATCATGGTCATCGATACCCCGCGGGGCCTCGTGCCGAAGCTCCTCGATCTGGGGATTGCCAAGCTGGCAGGCGATGCCGCCCCGGACTGGCCGGCAGGATCTGGCACCGGCCACAGCAACTCCCGGCTCACGCCGGCCGGATTCACAATCGGCTCACCGCCATACATGGCGCCTGAGCAGTGGAGCGATCCATCGGCTGTCGGGCCTGAGGCCGATCTGTACGCGCTCGGCGTCATCGCCTACGAGGCGCTGACCGGGCATCCGCCGTACGACGTCGACACGCCCGAGGCGCTGGCGACGTTGCATCTCCACGCTCCGATCCCGCGGGTTGGGGATCCAGGCGTCGATCGCGTCATCGCGCGGGCGCTGGCGAAGCGTGCCGCGGACCGCTGGCGATCGGCGCTTGACATGGCCGCCGCGCTTCGCGGGGAAATCGATGCCCATCTCGCCGGCCGGCTCCGCACCGCGGCTCAGCAGTGGAACGGCCGCGGGCGCACGCGGGCGATGCTGTGGCGTGACGAGGTTCTCGCCGAGGCCGAGCTGTGGGCCGAGCGCAGCGGACGCGCGGTGCTGTCGGTCGTCGAGATCGAGTTCCTGGACGCGAGCCGCGGGGCGGCAGACGACGCCGCCGAGAGTGCCGCCAGCCGCCGGCGCTGGTTCCGCCGACTGGCGATCGCGGTCGGGGTGACGGTCGTAGTTGGCGCCGCGGCGATCCAGCATTCCCGTACTCAGCTGCGCGCCGACGCGCTCGAGGAAGAGGCTCAGCTGGCCCAGCAGTACGCCGCGCAGGTCGCGCGGGCGGCTGAACTCGAGCAGGGGCGGCAGGCGCTGCTGCATGGCGAACTCGCCGACGCCCGCCAGCACCTCGGGGCGGCGTGGCGGGCCGGCGATCGATCGCCGGGGACTGCGTTCATGCTTGGGCGCGCGCGCCAACCGCTGGCGGCGGAGCGAGCGCGGCTCGCGGCCACGAGCGGCCGGGCATGGTTGGCGGCGTACTCGCCGGACGGGCGGCGGCTGGCCACCACCGACGACGCTGGCGCCGAGATCTGGGACGCGGCGACACACGGGCTGCAGGTCAGGATCCGTAGCGATCATCCGGTGTTCGCCGCGGCGTGGCTGGGGGGCGAGCGACTCGCGACCGTCTCGAGCGACGCGGTGCGGGTCTGGGACGCGACCACCGGCGCGTCCGTGCGCCAGATGGCCGCGCCTCGCCTCGACGGTCGCGCGCTCGCCTACTACCGGCTTGCGGTGTCCGGTGACCGAATTGCGGCACTCGACGGCGACGGCGACGAGGTCCACATCTGGTCGGTGGCGACCGGGACAGTGCTTGCGCGGCTGCCCCTTGGCCCCGGCCAGAGCTACCCGGCGATCGCATTCAGCGCCGACGGCCGCTGGCTCGCTGCGACAGGCGGCACCGACGCGCAGATCTGGTCGACGTCGAGCTGGCGGCTCGCGCAGATACTGCGCGCGGACCGCATCCGCGGCTTCGCCTGGTCGCCGGGGGTTCCGCGGCTGGCGCTGGGGACCGCCGACGGGATGCTCGAGGTCGTCGAGCCGGCCGGGCCGGCGCGAGTGCTGCGCTACGCCGGCGACGGTGTCAGCGCGCTTGCGTGGTCACCCGACGGCACCCGGATCGCCATCGGCTTCGACGACGGCGCCGAGCATGTCCTCGACGCCGCGACAGGTCGGGTCACCGCGCGCGCCCGGTATCTCGCAGGCGCCGTGGCGCCGATCGTCTGGCGTCCCGACGGCGAGGCGATCGCCGCATCGACGCCTATCGGGGCGATCGCGGTCGCCACCGCTGATCTCGGTCTACCGATAGCGGTGATCGATGGCGCCGCGGCGCCGCGCCGCATCACGTGGCGGCCGGACGGCGGCGAGCTTGCCGTTGCGACGACCGATGGGCAGACCCGGCTCTGGGATCCTGGCGCGCCCTACCTGCGCTGGCGCACCGCGGCTGCAGCGCCCGACGGTTGCGGGATCCTTGGCGGCGCCGCGCCTGATGGTCGCATCGTCGCCGTACCGTGCCGCGGTGCGCCGACGCGGGTCTACGACACGACCACAGGCGCGCTGCTCGCCGAACTTCCCGCGGCTGAGCCTCTGACCGGCGACGTCGCGCTCGCGCTGCCGGTGGTTTCCGCCACAGGCGACCGGGCGGCGATCGCGCGCGGCGCTGCGGCCGAGGTCTACGATCTGCCCGGCGGCCGACGGCTGGCGGCGCAGACGCACGCCGCGCCGGTGACTGCACTGGCCTTCGCCGGCGGAGATCTCGCGAGCGGCGACGCCGCGGGCGGGCTCATGCTCGGCGATCGCCCGCTGCCGCCGAGCCGCGCTGCCGTGGACGCGATCGGCGTCACCGCCGACGGCCGGATCGTGGTCGTCGACGCGGAGCGGCGCCTGCGTATCCTCGCCGCCGATGGCGCGCCGATCGCCGACCTCGAGATGCCGGTGCGCGCCCGCGCTTTGCGGTTCTCGGCCGACGGCCGGCGTATCGTGTCCGTGGCCGCGCGCGCCGCGGCGCCGGCGCCGCCGACACTCTGGGCACTGGATCCACCGCGGATCATGGCCACGCTCGGCGCGCAGCCCGGCGAGGTAATCGGCGTGCGCTTCACCGCGCGCGGCGTTCTTACCTCCGGCGCCAACGGCGCGATCCAGCTCTGGGACGCAGAGCACGGCCGGCCGTTGCAGGCGTACCCCGGTGCGCGCCGCCTGCTCGACGCCGACGCCGCTGGCGATCTGGTGATCGGTGCGTCGGACGACGGCTCGGTGCGATTCTGGGACGCGAGCTCCGCGCGCCTACTCTGGACGCTACCGACGCACACGGCCGCCGTTGTCGGAGTGCGTCTAGACGGTAACTCGCTGATCACGCGAGGTTTCTCCGGTGACGTCGCACGCTGGACGTGGCCGCGAGCGTGCGGTGAGACGGGTGTCCCGGGACAGGTCAGCTGCGATACGGTGCAACCATGAGGAAATCCACGAAGCTGAAATTGCGTCCCGATACGCTGCGTTTGCTCGCCGGGGTGGAACTCCGCGGCGTGGCCGGCGGCGATGGCCCCGAGAGCGGCACCCAGCAGTGCAACTGCCCGGCTCCGCTGGCGGTCGCGGTGACTCAGACCTGCGGCGGGTGATCGATCGGCGTCGGGATCCGATAGTACGCCGGACGTCGCTGCCACCAGGCCGCCGCGCCGGCGGTGCAGGCGATCGCCAGCTCCTCGAGTAGCCGCGGATCGCGGGTGAGTTGCCGAACCTTATCGCGCGAGCTCTGCCGCCTTGCCGGTGTGATCGGGCCACGCCTCGCGGGCGCGCAGTGCGCCGCGGCAGATCCGCTCGGCCCAGCACTGCCCGATCACGTCGGCCTGGCCGCGCTTGATCAGCCGATCTCGGCCGTAGCAGCTATCGCACAGGTTGTCTTCGGGGCAGCAGACGAACGGGCCGAGCACACCGAGAGATTACTGGAGGAGTTCAGGAGCGCCGAGCAGTGGTAATTTTTCGGCGTGTCAGCGCAGCCACAACCGCGCAGCCGTCGACGATATCTGCGCTCCGGTACTGCGCTTTCTGCGTCAGCGCCACCGGGAATCTTTCGCCGCTATGCCGCGGCGGGCACGTCGCGCCAGCGCGCGAACCCGCACCGCCGCGCCGCCGCGAGTGACGCTGGACCCACGAGGCCGTCGACGGTCAGCGCTTCGCCGCGCGCGACCAGGGTTATCTGCCGAGCGTGGCCGATCTCGAGGTCCTCGCCGCCGGCGTAGTCCACGCCCTCGAAGCCGAGCGCGGCGAGCGCTGTCCAGATCGCGTCTCCCGGATCGCCGCGGCCACGCTGGCTCGTATTGTCGCGATGCCCCAGGACTCCGACGACGTCCGGACCGCCGGTGTTGATGCGCCGGCCGTTCTGGACGACTTCCATTCGCGCGAGCGGCGCGCCGCGGTACGGCCCGCGCGGCATCTGCTCGGGGATACCGATGGCGTCACAGATGGCCGCGACGAGGCGCGCGCACGCGTCGATCGTCGCTTGGTAAACGACGCCGTCGCGCTGCTGCACCATCTCGATCCCAACGCTCCACGGGTTCGAACCCTCAGCGTGGTACGCGGTCGTCGTAGCCAGGTCGGCGAGGCACGCGACGGTTCCTGCGCTGTCGACGACGAGGTGCGCCGCGCTGTGCGCTGGATCCGTCTGCCAGATATCCGCGTAGCGCGGACACTCGCCGCCCGGTCCGGCGCCGGGCGTGATCGGCATCGGCCAGTCTCCGCCGGTGGAGTGGACGATCACCTGCCGCACCCAGGCGTGCCGCGAGGTGCAGTCGCCGCGATCGAGCCGTGCCCACGCCGGGCCGCCGGCGGAGGCGGCCGGGATCACAGCGAGGCCGGGGACTGGGACGAGTCGGCCGGCGACGAGGATGCCGCCGCTCACTCGAGCGCCTCTGCCGCGATCGATCGAATCAGCGCTTCCTCGTCGGTATTCGCGACGCGCTCCAGGTCAGCACGCGCCCCGGCTTTCGCCATGCTGTACACGACGCCCTCGCGCACGATCGGGCTCGCGTGCCGCGCCAGCGTGCGCAGGTAGCCGAGCTGCGCCGGTTGGCGCGCGCCGAGGCGCTCCGCGACGAACGTCAGGTCATGCGGCGGGATCCTCACGACTCGCCTCGCATGTACAGTCGCGCCTCGCGATCCTCATCGAACAAGCGTTCGAGCGGCCGCCGCGCGTCGTAGAACACGCAACCGTGCTCGGTCTCGTGCCTATCTGCTGGCGTGTGACCAACAGGGAGCGCGCACGGCGAACCATGATCGCAAGGCTTGCCGCAGACCGAAGTGTCGCTCACGCCGCGGCTCCTCCGCCGTGCCGCAGCCGCAGCAACTCGGCCAGCTCGCGCTCGACCAGCATCGCAACGCCACCCGGCTCGACATCGACGGCGTCGAGCAGCTTCGCGGAGATCTCGGTCCAGCACGTGACGCCGAACCGATCCCAGTCGTGCATCGAGACGATGCCGGGCTGGCTCGAGACCTCGATGCGCACCGCGCGGCCATTGATCAGGAACGCACGGGCGCTCTTGCCGTGCGCCGCGGCGATCGGATTGAGCGCCGCCTGCACTGCGGCCAGCGTCCATTCGGTGGTCACGGGGCTCGTACCGACCATCATTTCGCCACCAGCGCGCGGACCGCGGCGTCCTTGGCCTCGAGAAGCTTGCGCAAGGTCACGGTGCGCTCCGGGTTGCGCGGCAGAGGAAACTGGATCGCCGTACCGGACGGCATCTCGCCGTTGGCGACGATGATGCGCGCGAGCTCGCAGAACGGCTTGCTGACAGCCTGCAGGTGCGGCGGCAAATGCTCGTAGGCGAAGAACTGCAGGATGTGCTCCTGCGGCGTCGGCGCGTCCGCCATCACGCACCCCCCGCGGGAAACTTCGCCGCCAGCGCCGCATCCTCCGCGCTCTGGTCCTGCCGCAGGTTCGCGTGGAACTGCGCGATCTGCGCCATCATTTGGTCGTGCGTCAGAGACCCCGCGGCGCCGGCGGCCAGCGTCTGCAGCGCCGCATCGAGCACCTTGAGCGCGGTCGCCGCGCCTGGGCCGCCGATGCCGGTGACGGATTGCGCGACCTCGACGACGGCAACGAGTGGCTCGACCTCGGGGGCCAGGGCGCGGATCTTGTCGAAATACTCGGTGAGGGTGCTCACAGCTTACCTCCGGTCAGGTTGGCGACTGCCTCGATCGCCGCGTCGATCGCCGCCTTGGCGCCGGCGAGCGACGGGTCGTCGTTCAGGGTGTTCGCGGCATCGAGGGCGCTGATCGCCGCGTCGAGCGCCTTCCACGCTGGCGCGGTCCGCGCGCGCAGCGCGGTCAACTCGGCCTTGCCGTCGTCGAGCGACGCCGCGGCGGCAATAGCCTCGTCGGCCTTCTGCCGCTCGTAGGTGCGCAGCGCGGCCTCGGCCGAGCGCACGCCGGTGTCGAGCGAGACGATCGTCGTCGAGCGAGACGTCTGAGTACCGCCGCAGGCGGCGACGAACAGCGCAACGGCAAAGAGGATGCGCTTCACGATGCACCTCCGGTCGTGTTCTGAGCAGCGACGGCGGCGCTCGCTGCCGCAATCTGCGCGGCCGGCTTGCCGATGTCCGCGACGCCCTGCGCGCCGACGTAGACGAGCAGAGCGGTCGTGATCTTGTCGACTAGATCGGGATCGAGATGTAGCCCGAGCTTCCCGACTCCGTAGACGACGATCGAGGCCATGGCCACGATGAACTTCTTGCTCTCGAGGAGCTCGAGTAGTGCCTGTTTCACGATGCGGTCCTTTCGATAACAGCGGACTCGGCGCGCCGAGTTCCGAGATAGTGACAGGCGTCGAAGAACAGCGTCATGCCGTAGATCACCGCCAGCCAAACGATTCCAATCTTGACTAGTCGCTTCATGGGGTCCTCGATCGTTCGCGATCCTCGACGCGCGTCAGTCGCTCCACGGCTTTCTCGAGCGCATCGAGCCGCATCTGCACCGCGCGCTCATCGCCGCCGCGGCTGTAGAGCCAACATCCGACCGCGGCTAGCGTGGTGATCGCGCCGACGCCGAGCCAGGCCAGGAATCGCTTCTTGATCGCGCCCACCGTCTGCACATCGGGCCGCATCCCGGCCACCTCGGCGCGCAGCTGGGCAACCTCAGTGACCAACGCATCGGCGATTTCTCGCGGCGGTCGGCGCAGTACCTGCTCGAGCTGCGCGAGCTGCCGGCGCTGGCCGCTCTCCTCGGCCTTGGTGGCTTGGCGGCGGATGTAGCGCAGGAGCTTGGCGCCGTCTTCGACGGTCAGCGGCGCATCGCTCCGTCTCCGACTGCGACGCACGATCTCGGCCTCTTCGTCTGAGGGGTCGCGATCAAGTAGATCGAACACGCCGGTGTCGATCGGATCCTCGTAGTCGGTCGGAACCCCCGCCGGATGCGTCGGGCGTCGCACCACTGCCGCCATGCGCAGCGGTGGGCGCGATCGAAACGCCGGGGTGTCTTCGTCCGGTGGCTCGTCGTCGCGGCTCACGTCGTCACGGCCCCCTGGTCATCAGGGTTCCTGCCGGCCCCGCAGGCGTCAGCACGGCGCTGGTCGGCCACCTGCTCACCGCGAAGTCCCCCAGATACGACTGCAGCGCGCCTTGGCCGCCGTCGTCCAGATTCGTCGCCGCGGTGCCGAACCAGTTGCTGCCGCCGATGACCTCGCTCACCGTGGCGGTGCCGCCGATCCCCGACACGGACAGCGCCCGCGTACAGCCGCTGACGGTGTTGCCGCGTAGCTCGAGACGCCCGAATGGATACGTCGGCAGTGTGGCGCGGCCGACGACTGCCGTGCTGCTGCCTGCGGTGCACACCAGCTGATTGCCGGTCGTCGCTCCGGTGCCGAGTGTCACCTCGGCGGAGCCGGTCGCATAGACCAGTCCGGCGGCGCCGTTGGCGGTGAGCGTGTTGCCCAGGAGCGTGGCGCTCGGCTGACCGCCGGCGCCAGTGATTCCGGACACGAGCAGTACGCCGCGCGCCGCAGTGGCGGCCAGCTGGTTGTCGACCAGCACGGTGTCGGTGCCCCAGTAGAGGAGGCTCGCGTTCGGCGTGGCATTCGTCCCAGTGTTGTCGAGGAGCACCACGTCGTGGCTGGCCACCACATCGATTGGCCCGTTCAGGACGTTGCCGATGCCGCGGAAGTGATCGCCGCGCGCGACCGCGAGCACGTAGTCATTGCTAACGCCGGCGCCGTCGAGCACCGAGTCACGTAGTGAGAAGTGGCTGCACTGTACTGGCTCCAGATCGACTTGCTGCGCGCTGTTGCCGACGAAGTGCGACGACTCGACAAGCACATTGTCGACGGTGCGCACGCAGCTGATGCCGTCGCGGTGGTTGCCGATCGCGGTCACACTGCGCAGCACGTAGCCGGCGCCGCCGGCGAGCGACAGACCGTCGCCGGAGAAGTTCTGGAACGTCGTGTCCTCGATGGTGATGCCGGCCGTCGCGAAGAGGCCGGCCCGGTGCTCGTCGGCGCTTGTCTGCGCGGCGTAGTTGCCGTCAAGCGTGAGATCGATGATGTGCGCGCCGGCGCCGTCGGCCTCGAGCAAGCGCACGCTCGCGATCGGCAGGGCGCCGGCCTGAAGCAGTGCGCCGGGTCCGCGCAGCGTTACGCCGGCCGGCAGTGAAAGACACCACGCGGCAGATCCAGCACGACCCGCGAGGCAGGTGCCAGTGATGTCGACCTCGGCGACGCCTGAGCTGAGCGCGGCCTGGATCTCGGCGCGGTCGTCGCGCTCGCCATCGCATGCGGCGCCGAACGCCTGGGGCGTGGTGACACCGCTGAGCGCCTCGGAGCGACTCGCGGTGGGCGGCGCTGGCTCGCACGCGGCCAGAAGCAGGACTGCAGCGATCGCGATGCGTGGCACGTAAGCAGGGTCAGCCGGCACACCGCGGCGGGTCGAAACCATGCGCCCAGGCTCGCCGCGGCGCGTGAGTCGGTCGAAATCAGATCGCCGGCACGATGACCACGGTCAGATTGCGATCGGTCGGGAATGTCTGCGGCCGACCACCGCCGTCAACGCCGTGGAACGTCGCGGCGTACGTGCCGGCGATCGCGGTGTCGCCGCTCTGCCACTGGTAGGTCAGGTTGCCGAGCGCGTCGCCGGTGGCAGTGCCCGTGATTACCGTCGAGCCCTTGACCATCCTGAACGTGATCCCGCCGGTGTACGCCGTGAAGTCGACGGCGCCGCTGAGCTTGAACGCAACCGCGGTCAGCGCGGGCAGCAGATCGCCCTGCCGGATCGGGAACGTCAGCGAATCAGCCACACGGACCTCGCTGGATGACCACGCTCACCGCGCTGCCGTCGGGGACGCGCATGGACAGCGCGGGCGTGCAGGCGATCGAGACGACCGAGCTCGTCAGGTGCAGGCAGTTCGGTTGCGGGTCCGCGAGCACGATCGGACCGCCGGCGTCGCCGAACCAGGCGCCGAACCAGCGGCCGAACCACGTGGTGCCAAACCATGCGCTCATGAATTGTCGTAGGTGACGGTCGGCCGGCCGTCTGCGGAGGTGGTGCCCGTGATCCGGTTCTTGAGGCCGTTGAGGCTCTTGAACACCGGGTTGCTGGTGCTCAGGCCGGTCAGCACACCGCCGGCGGCGGCGCCGACGATCTGAAGCACGGACTGGACGGTGAACCCCGTCTCGACGACGCCCGCCAGCACACCCGTAGCGATGCTCGTGATCGCGCCAGAGACCAGCGACTGCACCGACGCCTTGATGAACCCGGAACCGTCAAGGGAAGCCGGGAGGCGCGTCTGAATGTCGTCGGTATCGGCCTGCACGCCGGCGACCTGGGTGCTCACGCTGGAGAGCGAACTCGACGTGGCCAACCCGGTCTGAATCTCGGCAACCGCCGAGGCGGCGAGTGCGTTGCTGTCGATCGCATCGGTCGCAAACTTCGCGCTCGTGATCGCGGACGCAGCGATCGACGAGGCGGTCACCGCGCCGGTGACGATGGACTGGACCGCGGCCTTCATGTTGCCGGAGCCGTCGAGAGCGGTCGGCAGTCTGGCCTGGATGTCGTCTGTGTCCGCCTGGATGCTCGCGATCGAGCTCGAGGTCGCGAGACCCGACTGAATCTCTGCGACAGCACTCGCCGCGAGCGCGTTCGCGTCCACTGCATCCGTGGCGAACTTGGCCGCCGTGATTGCGGAGCTCGCGATCGATGCGGCCGTGATCGCACCGGCCACGATGCTCTGCACGCCAGCCTTCATGAACCCAGAACCGTCCAACGCTGCGGGCAGGCGCGTCTGGATATCGTCGGTGTCGGCCTGGATCGAGGACACCGCGGTGGACGTCGCGAGACCGCTCTGGATCGACGTCACCGCACCTGATCCCGCCGTCAACGCGTTGACATCTCCGACGTGCTGCTTGACCGACCACCCGATGGTGCGCGCCGAGCCGGTGATCAACTGCATGTTCACCGACCAGCCTTCGTTCACGTCGATGCGCGGGATCCGGAAGATCCCGGTCTGCACGCCGGTCATATACCCGGTCCACAGCGGGCGCGCGGTACCGCCGTTGACCTTCTCGGTCAGTTCGACGAGGTATTGATCACCGGCGACCATGTTCGTCTTGTCGTCGATCAGCACTTCGACGGCTCCGGCCGTCGTCTGCGCGGTGAGCGTCGTAGAGCTCGTCATCAGCGAAAACTTCGTCCCGGTGATGCTCGCGGAGCCCGTCGTCGTGTTGAACGGCGTGCTCATCAGCCAACTCCGTAGATCGCCACGCTGTTGTTCGTGTCAGCCGCCGTGGAGCTCTGTGAGCGCGCCCAGAGTCCGTCACCGGGCGCCACCGTCGAGAACCACAGCTTGCTCGCCTTGCTGAGCGTTTCGACGCTCGAGACGAGAATCGGGCAGTTCGGCACTGCGATCTTCTTGTTCGATGAGTCGCCCACGCCGATGTCCGCGTCGATCGTGGCCGTGGTCATCGTCGCCGAGTTGATCCCGTAGCCGAACTCGATCTGATAGTACGGCCTCGTCGCGTTGCTGCCGATCTGTGTCCACGTGCCGTCGCTCGCACCGCCCGGCGTAATCGTCGTCCCTGCGCTCGTGGCGAGCGATACCCCGAACTGATCGAGGTACGTGCCCACGAACACATCCTGCGGCCGCGACGGCGCGCCGCGCACACGGCAGAACGCACGCACTGCGGTCACCGTGGCCGAGTTCACGGCAGCCGCCATCGCCACCGAGGTGCCGGCGCGCAGCCAGTAGCGGAACGTGTACTCGACGCCACCACCGCCGACGTTGGCCACGACGTAGCCCGCCGCCGGACCAGCGACCAGATCGGCGACCGAGGTGTACGAGGTGCCGCCAGCCGGATCGACGAGGAACTGGAACACGCTGTCACGCGCCGACCCCGAGATTCCGACGCTGTTCAGCACGAACGTGATCTCGCAGCAGTCGACCGTCATGCTCGCGCCGCTGATCAGCTGCACCGGCGTGCCGTACGTGTTCTGCGCCGGCGTGATCGACGAGCCGAATGCCGCGGCCGGACGCGTGCCGTCCGCGGTGGAGTAGATCGTGACTCCCCACTCGTTCTCCTGGTGACGTGAGCCCGGGTAGCTCATGCGGTGCGCAGCAGGCCGAAATTCGCTTCGGGGTTGACCATCTCCGGAATCGGGTCCTGCGTGACGACCGTCAGCGTCCCATCCGGGTTCTTGCTGATCGACGTGATGATCACGAGGATCTGAAGCTGCGGATTGAGCAGGGCGAGCGACGAGAACATGTCGGCGTATGCCTGGTACGCCGGCGACGGATCCGCCGGGGAGATCGCACTCGTCGTGACGTAGGTTGCGGCCATGGGGGCAGCGTGCAGCTACGCCGCCCATGGGGTCGAAACCCGCCGCTGTCCCGCCGCTGTCAGTACGCGCCGACCTTCACGTCGAAGAAGTCCCGCATCAGCTGCACCGTGATCCCGGCCTCGTTGAGCTGTCCCAGGTCTACGCCTGCCACCCGCATAATCATCTTGTTGATGTTCAGCTCGGGCCACGTGAGCGTCACGACGCTGCCAGGGCGCAGCTGGTAACCCCCGCGGTTGACAACCAGTGTGGCCTTCACCATCGGTTTACTGACGGCCGCGAACTCGCGCGAGCAGATGACTCTTGCGATCGTGTCGGTGCAGGCTCCCGGAAACTGCACGCTCGTGGTCTTCACTCGCTGACCACTGGCTGCGAGCGCGGCCGCGTCCTGGGCCGGGATAATCGAGTCCCGATACTCGAGATTGCGGTTGGTGTACGTCAGCAGCATCTGGTTCGGGATCTCCGACCAGCCCTGCACGCTGTACCAGGATGAGCCACTCGGCATGGCGTTGTCCGGGTTGAGATCCATGAGCTGCGTGACGTCGTAGTCGAACCTGACCAGCTTCAGCGTCAGGAGCCCATTGGTGGGCTCCTGGTAGAGCACCGCATCCATGAACCTGAGCAGCTCGTTGATGATCGTCCCAGCGTCGCTTACTTGATCGAAGAATCGCGAATAGCCGAGGCGCTCGCTCTTGAGCGTCGCACTTGCTGCACGGAAGCTCGCCATGTCGAGTTGAGACGAGCTGAATCCAACCTTTCCCCATGGCGAGGTCAAGATGTCGACCAGGACGGCCGCCGGGTCGCACTCGAACGCCAGTGGATCGGCTCCGGTGTTGCTCGGCCATCCCGTGCCAAGATCGGCGGCAGTCGATGCGGTCTGCGCCAAGATCTCGAACGAGAAGCCGCTGACGCTGGAGGACTGTCCAAGTCCCGCATGGAGATACGTCGCAACCTGGTTGCGCATCCCAGGCGTCGACAGCAGGTCTCCAGACTGAACAATCGCAGTCAAAGGCGACACGTTTCCGTGCGAGCCGTTGTATGAGTAGTAAACTCGGTCCGGGTATTCTCCGCCCTGAGGGAGTGGAAGCACGATTCCGTCCTTGAACTGGACGTTGATCGGCTGCATATCGGTGCCGTCGAGCGGGAACACTCCGTCACTGGCCGCCGGATAAAACTTCCCTGCGACACTGAAGAAATCGCGCCTAAGGCTGATCATCAGATCGCCCAGGAATGGATGGCCAGCACCGGACATATCCGGGTGCGACCACTCGCCGCCGTAGTACGTGCCGACAGCGGGACCGAAGGTCAGCGATACCCTGGCATCCCCGTACCACACAGATATGAGCGAAACATTTGGAGAGCCCGCTCCGTAGGCAGCAGGCGGTATACCAAGAGTGAATATCGCGTCGAAGCTGTAATGATCGGTGATCGGGTTGGTGTTGTCATTGCCCATGTCGGTTTCCCCGCCGGGGCCGGGGTCAAACGGGTTGATGAAATCACCAGGCTCCAGATGGTTTCCGGACCACACCATCACTGGGTTCTGTACTCGGCACGTTCCGTAGAGCAGTGGAAGCGGTGTTCCCTCACTCGCTCGAGGGAGGGTCATCTTCTGCCAGCGAAGCGCGGGCGGTTGGTCCTCGAGCCACCTATGGTAGATGTAGCTCCCGAGAACAATCCCCAGCTGTACGATCTCGAGCCACATTAGGTCTGCACCACGATGCCGAGACCGTTTGGCGCCCACGGGTTTGGCGCGGCATTCATCTTGGGATATCCGCCAAAGTTGTACTGATTGTTAAATTTGGCGACGCAGGTCGCGAATGTGTGATCGCACCCAACCTCCAGCTTGACCGTGCTGGGAATCGCCAATGACGAGAACGGGGATTTGATCCCGAAGGTGGTTCCTACTTGGGACAAGATCATGCGTGATTCGCCTGTCGAGAATATGATGATTCGTCCGAAGTTGAACCACCCGTCAGGAAAGCTTCCGATGCTGTCCATCGTGTACGTGCGACCATCGCTGGACACGCCGATGGCCACGGTGGCGACCGTGAACGCCGTACGCAGTGGTCCGCCGGATCCGGTTGGCCCTCCGCTGGCCGGCCATGCTCCGCCGGGATTTGGCGCGCACTGCCGGTCGAACAACATGTGGGCACATGTTCGAGTCGCCTGTACCGTCGGTAACTGCGTCTTGAACGCATCGTTGGTCAGGCTCGGAACGCGCAGCAGTGCCGTGTGCCCGTCGATGGAAAGCGACTGAGCGAACCCGGTCGCTTGCTGAACCGTTTGTCCACTGACTGACTGCAAGCGAACAACGGTTACTTGTACGCTCTGCTCGGGAATCCCTGCAGAGCAGTAACTCTGAACGAGCGGGTGCGAGATCGGTAGATACACGATGATTTCGTCTTGGGACGAGTCGGTCTCCATGGAGAGCTTGCCGCGAGACATCGTGGTAGCCGTGTATGTGAAACCGCCCAGCGACACATCCATCACGTTCGAAGTGATTCGATAGGTCGCCGTGTTCGTGACGATCGTGAACAGATCGATCGGACGGTTCTGGTTCGTCGATCGCTCGTCTGCGTCGAACGTCGACGCCATATCAGAACGCCCCCGCGATGTGATGCCACCGAGCCGTGGTGGCGTTGTAGCGATACCAAACCGAAGCGAGCGGTCCCGTCAGCTTGTTGCTGTGCGAGAAGTTCAAGAAGCGATTGGCCACGGTCGCCTCCAGTGAACTGTCTTGAAGGAACACGATGTTGTTCGATCCCTCGTTGACGAGGCACACCACCGCGCCGTCCACGTTGCCGCCGTTGCTCAGTAATCCGATCACGTTGACGTCGAGGGTCGACGTCATGTGCACGAAGGTCACCGCGCCGAGGGCCAGTTGGATCTCAGTGTTCGTCGCTGTAATGGTTAGGCTGAGCACCGTGCCGAACAGAGGCAGTCCCATGTGTTCATGCTCGGCGCCGTCGCTCGGCGGGTCGAAACCCAGCCGAGGCCATCAGCCCGTGCACATAAACTGCACCCAACGCAGGATCGATCCATCGTATCGGTACCAGATCGCGTTCCCGATATCGGTATGCACGGTGCCGTGCAGCCGAACTTGCGCAGGAAAGCCGGTGTTCTCCGGCAAAGAGACGAAGGCTTGCGTGTTCGCCGTGCCCCCGACATTGACCACGCAGACCACCATCCCGTCCCGCGGATCACCCTTGGTGTCGATGAGCGCGCACATGTTGCAACCGCGATCGCCGCTCCAGTTGATGATCGTGTTCTGGCCGAAGTCGCCCGTGAACGCCTGGTTTGTCGGCGGCAGCGGCGGCGTGTTTGGGTTGAATATGGTCACGATCTTGTCGAACAGAAACCCTTGCTGCAGCGTGAGCGTCTCGCGGCTAACGCGAACCACAGGCTCGATGGAGACCGTGCCTCCGTCCCATGTCGTCTCGATGGAAGTCTCCTCGATCCGGACCTGCTCCAGGAACCCGACCTGCGTCACAGTGCCGTCGAGTGACTGATCAAGCGTCAGCGTGAGCGTTCCAGAGCCGTCGTCCGAGAACCCACGAACCGTCACGTACTGCACGCGGCCATCCGACAGCGTGAGGGCGAGCCGCGAGTAGAGCCCCGAGTTGAACCACGCCACGTAGTCGTTGGCGCCGGGCACCAAGCCGCTGGCGACCTTGATCCCGCCGGGCGTGATGTTCGCCGGAGCGTTGCCTAGGAACACGAGATCGGCGCGGCCGGTCGGTAGGCCGAATGCGATCTGGTTGCCGCGGCAGTGGCGTAGGAGCGCCTTGATCGCCTGCCAGTCCGCGTAGGAGCTCGAGGCGTACCGCAGCGTGCGCGTCCAGTCCGGGCTCACCGCAGCGCCGGCCGAGAACACGAGCGCGCCCAGATCGACCAGCTCGGTGAGCGACAGCATCGACTCGCTCGCGGTGTTCTGGACGTCGTTGCCGCGATCCCAGATGATCAGATCGTTCTCGGTGACGTTCGCGATTGCCGTGCCAGTGCCCCCGAAGTACGTCGTGACCGTCGCGCCGAGCCCCATCGCATCCACGCCGGCCCAGCCGTAGATCGCGTTGGTGGCGACGATCGACCACAGATCGACGTCGAGCGGGTACCGCGCGAACCCCTGTTGCGGATCGAGGTAGACCTGCAGGAGCGGCATGAACCGCGCGCCGGCGAGCCCGGTGTTTCCCAGCGTGCCGAACGTCGGCGTACCCTGCGCGCTGAACGTCGCGATCGTGACCGTTGTAGCGCCGACCGACTGGATCACCACACTGACGGTGCTGCCATCGCCGCCAATCACGAGCGCTCGCTGGCCGACCTGCAACCAGTCGACGTTCGCGGTCGTCGTGAGGTTGATCGTCGTGTTCGTCGAGTCGACGGCGATGGTCACCTCCTCGAACGACAGCGCGAGCAGGAACACGCTGCCTCGGGCGGCGTACCTCATCATGGCGGATCGGACATCGCGGCTCTGGGTGTCGAGCAGGAATGCGACTCCCTCGATCTTCAGGCGCGGGACCGCGCTCGGAGAGATCCGCTGCTCGTTCCCGGAGTAGCTCTTGAACACCGCGTTGGGCCACGAATATGTGACCTTGGTGCCCGGCTCGAGCGAGAGCACAAACGTCGCGACGCCTTGGGGTCCGAAGCCGCTGATCGGCGGCGTCACCGGCGTAACAAAACGCCCCGGCCACGCGTGGGCTTGGTATTCGTGCGCGCGAGGCGCCCGACCCCACAGGCGATGCGGGACGATCGGCTGGATGACCTGCGGTGTCGGCGCGGTGACCGCTAAGAGCGGACCCGCGAACGCTTGCTGCTCTGCCGCCACCGCCGCGCGGCCGAACAGCCGGTCAGGCGCGATCGGCTGGATCACCTGAGGCGGCGTGACAACCGGCGGCGGCGCCGCAAACGCCTGGTACTCGGCCGCTCGCGCCGGCCGACCTTGTGTCGTGTCAGGCGCGAGTCCGGACACGGGTCACAGCCCCATGCTGGCCAGCAGCTCCGCGCGCGCCTCGGCTTTCTCGAGCTCGCGCTCGAACGGCGTGCAGGCGCCGTCGGCGCACGTGGTGCAGGTCGGGGCCATGCAGAGCCGGCAGAACCCGCCGCAGTCCTCGGCGCGGGCACGCTCGGGGACGATGGTCACGGCGTTGCAGTGGCAGCACGTGAACGTCGGCCGCGTCAGCGGCTGCTGTCCGGGCATCGTCCACTCGGCGGTGCCGCCGTCGGCGCGCGCGCGGAGGATCACTGTTCCTCGATGACGATGGTCGCCGCAGCGCTCGGCGTGTTTCCGCTTACCGGGGTGTTGAGGTGCAGTCCGTTGTTCGCGGCCGCCGGGCAGACGATCTCGCGGCCGGGGTTCGCGACCCAGCGGAACGTCGCCTGCTGGCTCAGCGGCACGCACAGCACGATCTTGCCGGCGGTATTGGTGCCCTGGACGCTCAGCGCGCTCTTGAGCAGAGTCACCGCGGCGGCGTCGGCCGGATCGTTGGTCTCAAACGTGACCGCGGTGCCAGTCGCCGCCGTCGTGCTGCGCTGAAACTCGAACCGAAATGCCGACGTGCCGAGCGTCGTGGCATCACTGCCCAGGATCGCCTCCAGCAGCTTGAATCGCCGCATGCCCGATCCGGGGGCCTCGATCGAGGCAACCCCGACCGTCGTGGATGTCGGCGACTTGCCGACCGAATTGGTGTAGGTGGCCATGCGATTACGCTCGCTTGCGACAACCCATCGGGTCGAAACACCCGCCGCACTGGCGCGCGGCACTGAACGTGGTTACGCTCCGGGCACATGAAGCTCCTGGTGATGGTGGCGACGTTGTGCGCCGCGTGTTCCTCGTCCTCTGATGGCCAGTCGGCGCAGCAGCTCGCGCCGGACGGCGGCATGCCGGATGCCCCGACCGTCTACCCGGTGCATCAACAGTTCTCGTCGGGCTGCGACGAAGCATGGAACACTGCAGGTTCGCAAGTGTCATGCGCCGCGGCGTGTATGCAGGTCCCCAGCTGCACCGGGTCCGGTGCCAAGCATGGCGCTCCGTGCGACGACAAGCCCGCGTGCACGGGCGCAAGGAACCGCGATCCGATCACAGGTGACGTGGTCGGCGCGGCGGTAGACTGCCCATCCACGTTCGTGGCCGTCGACGGAGCCGGTGGCTACCTTGGATGCTGTATCGCGTCCACGACGCCCACGGCGTCCGGCCCCAAGGTTGACGTGGCATTTTACGAGTGCCAATGAGGGCGCTGGTGATCGCCGCGGCTGCAGTGGCTGGCTGCGCAACCGCGCCGGTTGCGCATGACGTGCAGCGCACGGCGCGGATGTCCGCCACCGTGGATGCGACCTGGCAGGCGCTAGTCGACGTGATCGCCGAGCGAAACTGGCCGGTCAAACAGCTCGATCGCTCGAGCGGCTTGGCAATGATCGACTGGATGGCGGCTCCGGAATACACAGCCGACTGCGGCAGCGTGCCGCTCGCGAGTGAGGGTCCGATCCGCGCTCGGTTCAGCGCGCGGATCCGAGCCGCCGGATCCGGCAGCGAGATCGAGATCAACGCCACGTTTCAGCGCACGCGCGAGATCGCCGGCTCGGTTGCGGTCATCGAGTGCACATCGAAGGGTGCGCTCGAGGTTGCGATCCAGGAGATGACCGCCAACCACGTCAGGCCGCCGGACCCGTGATCAGCGTCGGATCCCCAGGAAGCTCCGCGTCGCCGCCTGGTTCGCTCGAAGCTGATTGAGCACGACCTGCCGACCAGCGCGGCTGTCGATCGCCGCAGTCATCGTCGCCTGATCGTAGTGGTTGTGGATGTGAATCACGGGGGGCGTCCCGCTCGCCTGCATCGGCGCACGGCCGACAGGCGTCACGGTAACGGTCTCGCCTGGGGTCGCACGGAACATCTGCAGCTGCGTATCGCCGCTCCCCGATCCGCCCACCGTCCATTGGCCGCCGTTGGCGTGGCCGGCGAGGCCGGCGATTGTGCTGCCGATTCCCAGGAGATCGCCGAGCGCGGATGCGTCCCCGCCGGTGGCACCACTGCTGCCTCCACCCCCTCCGGACGGCAGCAGCGCGGCGATCGCCCTGACCTCGAGCGCGCGCGCTGCGATCTTCTCGAGATCGGCCAGCATCGACTCGGCCATGTCGCTGAACGACACCTTGCCGCCGTTGGCCGCGTCGACGAACGCATCGCTCAGCTTGCCGATGTCGTCGACGGCCAGCTTCGCCACCGACGCGCCGAAGTCCTTGGTCTGTTGCTCGAGCTGCAGCATCTGCAGCTGAAACGCGCCCGCAAACGTCTTGCCCTCGTCGGCGGCCTGCAGGTAAGCGATGCGCGCCTTGATCATCTCGTCGCTCGCCTTGCGCTGGGAGATCGCGTGCTCGGCGAGCTGGTCATTGATCTTGCGCAGTGCCGCCTCGTACTGCTCCAGCGGTCCCTTCTGCGCCTCGAGCGCCTCGGTCTGCTTGTCGAGCTCCTCGCGCGCGCGGCGCCGCTCGCCAGTCGCCTCCTGCTCGGTGAGGCCGGCGATCTGCGTCGCGCGAGTGATGACCTCGAGCTGGCGCTGATACTGCTCCAGCGGCGTGACGTACTTGGTGCCCAGATCTCTGGCCTCGGCGTCCAGCTTCTCCTGCGCCTGCTGAGCGAAGTCGAGCGGCTGCTGCAGTTCGCCGTACGCCTGCAAGATCGCCGCGCTGCTCTTGGCCGCGGCAGTGGCGTACGCGGCGGATCCCTTCTCGAAGTAGCCCTGACTCTCGAAGAACTTGGCCGTGTCCTCTGGATTCTCGACGCTGATGGACAGGCCGACGCCACCCTTGGTCTTCGGGCCGAGGTTGCCGGCCAGCTGAGCCAGCTGGACAGCGCGCGCGTAGACGCTGCTGAGGTGCGGCACGGTATCCTCGGCCGCCTTCGAGATCCGCTCGAACTCGACCGCGTAGCGCTCGGCGTCGACGGCGCCGCGCTGAAACAGCGCATCGAGCCCGCCGATCTGCAGCTTCATCTCCTTGAACGGGTTCGTGAACTGCTCCCACAGCTTGATCGCGTCGGGCAGACGGCCATCGTTGATGGTCGTGACCAGCGAGTCGTATTCCTTGCGGAACTCCTCGGCGGAGATCCGGCCTTCCTTGTTCTTCTCGATCAGCTCGGAGAGCTCGATCTTCGCCTGCGCGATGGGAGCGGTGAGTTTCAGATCTTCCGGCGTGCGTCCGCCATTCTCCTGCGTCTTGAGCTTCTCGTACTCCTTGTTGTAGGCCTCGACGCTCGGCAGCATTCCGGCCGCCCACTGCACCGTAAGTTGTGCAAGCTGAGCCTTGGCATCCGCGATCGGCTTGTTCAGCGAGTGGGCGATATCGGGAAGCCCACGCTGCAGCACTTCGACGAGCTTCGCGTGCTCGGCCTCGTAGTCCTGCACGGCGATCTTGCCGGTCTGGTACGCCTTCTCGAGATTTGCGAGTTCGATTCGCGCGCGCTCGATCGGTGCATTGATTTTGTCGATCTCCTGCTGCACCGCCTGCGTCGGGATACCGAGGTACTCGCGAATCGCGTCGCCGACCGGACGGAACGCTCCTGTCAGGTGCGTCAGATCCTCGATGAACTCGTTGGCCTGCTCGCGGTGCTTGTCCTTGAGTTGCTCGAGCGCGGCAACGGCCGGACCAAACCCGAACGACGCCATCTTGGTCAGCTGTTCTTCATTCATCGTGCCGGCGCCCTGAATAAGGGGCGTCGCCAACATCGCCTCTCCCATGCTCAGGCCGTAGCGCTTGGCGTAGATCTCAGCCTTGGTAGTGAACTCCTCGAGTCGCTGCGCGTTCGACTTCTGGATCTCCTCGAACTTTACGCCGATCTGATCGGCCCCGTTCAGAATCGCATTGTTCAACGTCTCGACGCTGACTCGACCGTCCTTGACCATCTTGAGTAGCTCGCCCTGCGTGACGCCGAGCGACTTCGTCCAGAGGTCGGTGATCGCCGGCATCTGGTTCATGATCTGTCGCATCGAGCGTGTCTCGACGGTTCCCGTCGCCATCGCGATCGACCACCGGCGAATCAGTCCTTCGGCCGACTCTGCCGACTGGCCTCCGAGCTGCGCAGCCTGAGCGAACGCCGTGGTCTCCTTGGCCACTTCGCTGCTCGACAGCCCGAGCGAGTCAGCGGCCTCGTGCATGCGGCCATAGATCTGGATGGTCGCTTCGAGCGGAGCGTGAATCCGCTCGGCGAACTCGAGCTGCTGATCGAGTACGCCGTTAAGCGTGTGGCTCGTGTCCACGAAACGCCGGACCGAGTTCTCGGCCTTGATCGCGGCGTCCTCGTAGCGATGCATCTCTTCGACGAGATCATCGAGCTGGTGACCGAGCGCGACGATTCCACCACCGGCGGCGTAAGCGGTCAGCGCGGATGTGACCGTTGCGGTCTGATCTGTCGGATTCGCGCCCGGCTTCTGCTGCACCGGCCCCTGCACGGGACCCAGTCCGGATCCGGCCAGTTTCTGCGCGCGCTCGAGTTCGCGGTTGTAGTCGGCGAGGTCGATCTGCTCCTTGGCGAGCAACATGTCGAGCGCAGCGAGCGTCGCCTCGTACTCGCGCATCGGTCCCTGGATGCGCTCGAGGATATCAGCCTGGCGCTTGAGCTCCGGGGACATGCCGTAGCGCAGCAGCGCCTCTTGTCGATCGCCGAGCCGGCCGAGCTCAGCCTCGTACTCCTTGCTCGTGATGCGACCCTGCTGCATCAGCGAGACCGTCGCCTTCAGGTCGGCGCTGTAGTCCTTCCACGGCTGCTTGATCTTCGCCAGGATCGCCTCCTGGCGGTTCATCTGATCGACGAGTCCGCCGAATTCACTCTTGGCCTTCGTCGCCGCAGTTCCGGCCTCGCCCATGCCCGCTGCCGCGTCGTCGCCGGCTTTCTTCGCCGACGTGCCGAATTTCGTGACGGCGCTGTCGGCGTCTTTGACCTCTTCCTTGAGTTTGGTGGCCTCGGTAACGTCAGCCTTGACGCGGAGTTCGAAGTCGATGCTCATGTCCTGCCTCGTGCTCGGTTCGCGCCGAGCGCTTCTCGTTTGTTTCGCTCCGACGCCGCAGCCTTCATGTGGTCGATGTCGAGCTGGCGAATCACATGGAGGACGGCGCCGGCCACGTCGCGCTCGAGTTCGTGAAACCGCGTCCAGTCAGCGATCGCCGTCCACGGGATCGGCCCTGCGGCCATGCCGATGGAGCGGCACGTGTTGAGGTCGCCCCAGGCTTGCAGGCAGAGCGTCACCGCGTAGTCGCGCTGCGGCTCGCCGGCGGCGATCGCTGCGAGCTTGCCCTCGATCTGGACGCGGCGACCCGGCGACGCCCGGCCGGCGCGAAGCTCCAGATCTAGGCCTTCACGCTCAGCGGCGGTGCTCTGATCCCATGCGAGCCACGCCGCTACCCTTTTCCCAGTTCGACCGGATCTGCGGTGGTGCGCCAGAGCGCCGGACCCTGGTAGATCACCGAGGCGATCTGCGAGTCCCACAGATCGGGCACGTGCGTGCGCAGCTGAATGATCAGATCGCGCGCGGCCTCGGGCGTGAACGGGACGGGCGCGCCCGCCGCGGTGACGTTTTCCCAGCCGACCAGCACCGTGCCGGCTAGGAGCGCGGCGTCATCGGCGATCGCCTCGGCCTCGGTCTTCGCCGGCGGGGCAGCGGCGAGTGCCTGCGCGTCGGGCGGTGGTGGCGTCTCGGCGGCCTTCTTGGCCGCGTCGCGCCGGATCACCTCGTTGCGCAGCGCCACGTTGCCGAGGTTCGCCGCGCGCACGATCAGCGTGACCGGCCTGTCCGGATCCGCCGAGATGTCGGGCAGCTGGATCTTGCGGGTCAGCTTGCTCAGGTCGAAGCGCTCGAGGCCGAAGTCCATGCGTCGAGCGTCGCGCCGCGGCGTCGGCGGGGCGAAATGTGCGGCCGGCGCTACATCGCCAGCGGCACGAGCAGAATCCCGAGGTCCATGCCCTCGCTGAGATTCGCTGTCGCGAACGCCTCGACTCCAGCGATCCGCGAAAGCGCACCATCTCGCGAGCGCACGACCGCGCCGATGAGCGCCTTGCGCATCGCCTCGCCGGGAAGCATCGGCGGGCTCGCCTCTACCTGGGCGATCCGCGCCGGCCACAGTTGGCCTTCACGACCAGCGACTACAACCGGATCGCCGTACATCCACGCGATGCGCACGACGCCGACCGTGAATCCGTAGCAGACTATCTCGGGCTCGGGGCGCTGGAACATCGTCCAGAGCTACCACGCTCACACCGTCGGCAGGTACGGGAACTGCGTCACGCGCAACGTCGTATTGCCGGTCGCGTCGCGGAAACCGGCGAGCGTCAGATCGAGCGTGATCCAGCTGTTCTGCGGGAACTTCGGGGGCGCGTTCGTGCACACCACCGAAGGGACGTCGAAGAACAGGCCGCCATCCGGGTTGTTGATGCCGGCGCCGAAGGTCAGCGAGGTGTTGTTCGCGCACGCCGTCATGGCCGCGTCACTGGTCAGCGCGACCGTGGCAGTCAGCGCCGCCGAGCGCCGACCGACCACGATTCGCTTCGTGCCGAAGAAGCCCTGCTGCTTCTGCGCCGAGATGTGGTTCATGTACGACAGCTTCCACGTCTGGATGTCGTCACTGATCACCGTCTCGTCGGCCTTGTTCTTGAGCACGACGTACGGAATCTGCGTGACCGTATTGAAGCGGTTCGTGCACAGCGGCCCGGCGGCGCTGCCGCCGTACGTCGCGCGGCTCGTCGTCGGGTTCGCGATCGTCTGACCGAGGAACGTCAGGGTCAGACCGATCAGGCCCTGCGCCGTGCCGTCGATGTCGACCTGATCGACAAGGTTCCCGTTCGAGTACACGTACTCGTCGGTCGTGCCGCTCTGCAGCTTGAGGTAGGTGAGCTCGAGGTTGTAGCTCGGCTCCTGGTAGTCAGCGTCGGTGAACGCCACCGTGCGCAGCAGGCGGCCGAAGTAGATGTCGATCGTCTTGCCGGTCCCGGTGTCGGCGCTGCCGACGGTCCACTGCCGGCGCTCGAGGGTGAGCAGGTTGGCGGAGATCGCCACGACGAGCGCGAATCCGCGGTACGCCGCGGTGGCGAAGTCGTGCCCGCTACCGATCGTGCCGCCGACCCAGATCGCCTGACCAACCACGAGCCCCATCGTCGTGAAGTCGGCCACGGTCGAGGTCAGGTTGCCGCTCGCGTTGAGCTGGATGTCGCCCGACGCGCCGCGGAATCCGGCCGCCTCGAGCGTGACCGTGTAGCCGCTGGGCGTCTCAGCGACGCCGCCGGCCACCGGGATGCTCGTGCCGGTGCTCGACGCACCGACGACCTGCAGCGTGCCGTTCGCCGTAGCGTTCGCGCCGGTTGCCCAGCCGCGAGGGACGACGAGTGTGCCGGCCTGGAGCGCGCCATTGGCGTTGACCGTGTACGCGCTGGTCGTGCGCGCCGTGACGGTCGGCGTCGGAAGGTTGTTCGTGAAGTAAGCGACCCCGGTCCCGCCGTTGTGCTTCGCCTTGACGAGCAGGATCCCCTCGCCGAATGCGTCGGTGGCGTCCTTGGTCAGATCCATCGTCAGCGTCGGCTTGGCGTCCTCGTCGACGATGATCGCTTTCTCGTCCTGGCCGAGCTTGCTGAGCGGCTGCGGCGTGACCGTCTTCAGCTGCGGGTAGTAGTTGCCGATCCCGTCGGCGTTGGGCTGCAGCGTCTGGCCTCCGGCCGTCGCCGGGGTGCCCAGCGCGGTCTCCTTGACAGCGACTACATTGGCTTTTTCTGCGCCGGCGACCGGGTTGCTGGACATGAGGCCAGCGTCGGAGATGGCGCGCCGGGGGTCGAAAGCCGGGCGGAGCGTGGGAGGCGGGTGGTAGGGTGGCGGCGATGAAGATGGGCAGCCTACCGGACGCGATCTGCTGCAGTGCTCTAACCGAGGCGAAGCGAACCGGACGCTACCCGCAATGGTTTCTCGATCTACTCAACGACAAAGCGATCGGCGGACCACTACCTGCCTGTAACCACGCTCGACACCGGCACCGCTGATCGCGACCCGGACTACTTCGTCTCGCTGTACCACGCCGGGATCCGCATGATCGCGATCGACCACCGATGCTCGGTTGCCTTGCCGAGCACCGCCTGAGCCAGCTGCGTGATCACTGGCTCGTCGCTGGCCGAGCCGCCGAAGGACTTCATCTCGAGGATCCCCTGGGCGACGTCGCCGAGCGCTGCGAGCGGCACGCTGCCGGCGTCCTTAGCTGACCAGATCTTCACCTGCAGGTAGACCTGGCGCTGCACCCGGCGCGTGCCGGCGCGGCCGAGCGTCATCTGCCGGCTGGTCGTCGGCGTGATCGTCAGCGACACGTAGGCGTCGGCCGTTGGCTGCGCCTCGTTCTCGAGCCACACCGGGACGTCCGGCCGCTGCGCGCGCCAGCCGGTGACGAACGCTGCGCTGACGACCTCGCGCATTTGCGACTCGGTCATCGCTGGCACCACACAGACGCGCCGTCCTGCCTGGGGGTCGCGCCGCCGGTGCAGTAGATGCGGCCGGGCAGTGACCGATCGTCGGCCGGTGACCTGCGCGCCGCGGCATCGTGAAGGTCGTCCACTGGCCGGCCGAGCACCGGCCGCGGATCGAACAGCCCATCCGGTCGAACGCCGTTGACGTACCAGCCGGCTGGCGCGCGACACGCCGCGGGCCGCACGAGGAGGCACCATGCGAGCAGCGCGCGGCTCACCCATCACCACCCAGCGGCGAATACGCCGCCGCGATGCCCTGCGCGGCGAGCGCGCCGAAGTCGGTCACGCGCAGCGGCGACGTGGCGTCGATGGTCACGCCGTAGGCCTGGCGGATCGCCTCAACCGCGGCGTCCATGGCGATCAGATCCCAGCCCGGCGCGGCCTGCGGCGAGCTGCCGAGGAGCAGGTACTGCAGGTAGGGCACGTTGTTGGTGACGTAGAGGTCGCCATCTCCGATGTGCCACGCCAGCACAGCCGCAATTCCGGCCGCCTGGGCGGTGCCGTCGTCCTCGCCGGCGAACGGCTCACCGACGCTCGGCACGAAGTTCCGCCGGTTGTGGCCGGTGTCGACCGGGGACGCCTCGGTGAGGTTCGCGGCGAGCTCGAGCGTCAGGGCGCGCGCCGCGGATTCGATCACGCTCAGCGCGTTGCCGATGGCGCGATCGATCTGCGGGTTACCCACGGCGTCACCGCCGGTTGGCAGCGCGAGCCGGCGGTGCGGCTCGCGGCGCGGTCAGGCGCTCGAGATCGGCGTCGTCGACGGATGCCGGTCGGACGTGCGTCTCGATCAGATGGGCCATCCACAGCCCGCGCAGCGACATCCAGTGGACGCCGAGCGCGTGGTGCGGGAACTCGGCGCCGGCGGCGTACTGCTTGCCGTCGTACGTGAAGTCCTGCTTCGCGAACGCCGGAAGATGCGGATCGAACGTGCGCACCATGGGTTCACACGTTGAAGTTGCGCATAAGCAGGCCGAGGTCGGCGGACACGACCTTCATGTCGGTGGCCATCTCGATCTCGTACCGCGTCGCCTTGCGGTCCTGGTTGTACCAGCGCGCGACGGTCTGGCCGAAGGTGCCGACGAGGCCATCGGCGATCCAGTCGAAGCTGTACAGCGCGCTCGGCGTGAACAGGCTCGGGGCCGGCGCGACGTAGAGCAGCAGGAGCTGGCCGTTGGTCGCCATGAAGTTCATGACATCGGCCTGGCCCTCGGCGCTGGTCGCCTCGACGCCGCGCGCGATAACGACCTTCTCGATGCCGAGCCATCCGGCCACCATCTGCAGCGAGATCTCCGCCGGACCGCCCGGGGTCTGGCCGGCGTTCACGCGGCTGATCACGTTCGGGTGCTCACAGAAGATGTCCCACAGGTCGCGCGAGAAGATCGCGACGTTCGGGATGTACCCGCTGTTCTGCTCGAACGCCTTGATCTGCGACTTGATCGCCTTGATCGGCAGCGCCGAGGCGTCGAGCCAGCCGAGCGTGTTGGCCGCGGTCGTGCCGCCGCCGCCGCTGTTCGCGCCGACGAGTTCGGTCGTCCACACGCCGGTCTTGAAGTACTTGCCGAGGAACAGCTTCTCGCGCCGGATGAGCGCCTTGTTCGTGCACAGCATCGTTGCCGCGCGATCGAGGTCCACCGGGTTGAGCGCGTTGGCCGAGACCTGCGGACCCATATCGGTGTGCCAGGCCCAGACGTCGGAGAAGTACTGCGGCGTGTTGTCGACCGAAAAACCGCCGCCGGCGGACTCCGATCCATCGGCGCGGAGTGCCATGTCGTCGCGGAAGAAGTAGCCGCGCGGATACGCGATGTACTTTCCGCTCTGCGTCGCGACCTTGACACTCGGCGCGACGACGTTGGCGATCAGACTACCGGGGTTCTGCATGAACCCGACGCTGAGCTGAGTCAACTCGGGGACGACGTAAACATCGCTCGGGCCGGGTTGACCTCCCTTGCGAATCGCATTGAGACGGTGCGAGAAATCCATGACTAGTTACTCCTGGAGGCTTGAAAGCGGCACCCCGCCGCCAGGGGTCACGAGAGGCTGGAGCCCGTTCCGCCGATTGCGCTGGTCGCGCGCCATGCGGCGCCGTCCCACATCAAATCGACGATGAAGCCGGTGGCCGTACCGAGCGCGAGCGTGGTCGCCGCCGATCCGGTGAGGGTCTTGAACGTGCCAGTGATGGTTCCGACCGGAGTGCCGGTCGCGACCGACTGCGCGATACGCTTCTGCTGGCCCGAGTAGATGCCCGCCGCGAGCGCGCCGGTCTTGGTGCCGGTCACCTGCGCGAACGTGGTGGGCGTCGTGTTGCTCGGCGGGGTCGTGCCGAGCACGATGTCGTCGAAGCCGGTGAGTGCCGCCGCGCCGGTGCCGCCGGTCAGCACGATCTCGCCGATGTCGTTGTTCGAGCCGCTCTTGACCGCGATCGCGACTTGCATACCGGCCGCGACGTCACTGCCCGATGCGGTGATGAACTTGCCGGCGCTGGTGACCTTGAGCGGATCGGCTGCGGTGACCGTGCCGCCGTAGCGGGCCTTGATCTTGCCGTCCCCCATCGTCCAGATACCGCTCGCGAAGTTCGCGGACGGAGACGGGGTGATCGTGGTCAGTACGCCGAGGATCGTGCCATTGGCATTCGGCAGCACGACCTGGCCCGAGGTGTTGAGCGTGACGCCGCAGTACAGCGAGCCAGTCAGATCCGAGGCCGCCGGCAGCGTGATTGGATTTCGTTGATCGGTGCTCATGGGATTCTCCTGTGGTCACCGCTCACGCGGCCCGGGTGGCCTCGGTCCAGAGCTTCTGGATGTGGGAGTCTTCGGCGGTTGCCTTGACCAGCGCCGCCTCGTAGTTGGGCAGCCGGTGGTCCTGCTGGTACTTCATGACCGCGGCCCTGAGCGCGACCGACGGAGTGTTCTCCTCGGCCGAGGCATCGACGCCGCGCGACTTGCTGAGCTCGGCGAGCGCGACGTCCGCCTGCTTGAGCGCCGCGACCGCCTCTTCGTACTCGGCGCGATCCGAGAACTCTGCGTTGAGCGCCTTCATGATCCTGGCGCGCAGGTTTTTCTTCGCGCCCTTGGCGAAGTGGGCCATGTTCTCGCTGCCCGACTTATCGAACTCCATGTCGCGCTTGGCGATGTCGTTGTCGCGCGCGAGCTTGGTGGCCGCATCGGACTGCATCGCGAGCTGGACCAGTCGCGTGTCGTCGTTCTTGCGGAACTTCTCGCCGGTGTACGGCGACTCGTAGACGACGACGTTGGACTTCTCGATGTCGTCGAGTCGGCCGTCGCGGAGCGACGGGGTCAGGTTGAGGAACTCGACCTGATCGCTCTTGGCGAGCGACTCGAAATGGCGCCGCTGCCGATCGGTCAGCGTGGCCATCTTTGCGAGTCGGGAGTTCTCATCCCGCAGCTCGCGAATCTCATTGGTAGCGTCGGCCATTTCGTTCTCCTTGGTGACACCCACGCTAGGAGTCGCTGCCGAGGGGGTCGAAATCCCCTTTGCGGCGCTGGCCGGGGGCTTGCTGCCGTCGGTGTCATCGGCGTCCGGATCGTCAGGTCCGGTCTCGCAGTCCGCACCGTTCATGGCGCTCGGCTTCGGCGTTGGCGCCGCAGGCTTCTGACCAACCGCCGCGCGCTTGTTCGCCGCATGCTGCTGGCCGAGTAGCTTCTCGGCCCGCACCTGCAGCCGATCGCGAACGTCTGCCGGCAGCGAGGACTGCGGGATCCGCCCGATGGCATCGCGCAGGTGCGGGATGTCGATCTTCCCGCTCGAGTCGCGGTACGGGAAGTGCCGCAGGCTCCGCGGCGTAGTCTTGCCGTCGGCGTCTTTCTTTCCGCCGCTCTCGATGTAGAGGAACGCCGAGTCGGGCAGCGTGTCCTTGTCGGCGGCGCTGAGCACTCCCTTGGCGGTACGCGTCGGCGCCCCAAGCGCGCCGATCGGCACCGACTGTTCGTAGCGGTTGCGGATGTGGACCGCCGGCGCCCGCTTCATCGCCTTGCCGCAGCCCTTGCAGGTCTCGTCGTCGGCCTTGCCGTACTGACCGCAGCCGGCACACTTCGCCTTGGTGGCGTCGTCCGGATCCGCGTCGGGCTCGGCGTCCGCGCCGTCGTCATTCGCGGCATCCGGCTTCGCCTTCACCACCTCGCGCTCGCCCACACCGCCGATCGAGAACGCGTTGAGTTCTTTCGAGAGAAACCGCTTGAACGTCTCCGGCGACGGCTTCATCGCGATCGCCAAGCCGTGGGTGTCCGACTGGATGCCGAGCGCTGCGCACACCGCCTTGGTGAGCGGCATGGCAAACACGATCTTGCCGTCGGGGTTCTCGTCGTGGAGCACGTCGTTCGCAGCCGACGCCTCCATGAACTCCGCGGCGATCTTGATCAGCTCGTCGTCTCCGACGATGGCGTCTTTCTGCAGGTCGACGTGCGGCGTCGCGCCACCATCGAGCGACGTGGCCAGCGCCCAACCGAAGACGAGACCGAGCTTCTCGTCGAGCTTGTACACGTGGCAGGTCGCGTCGATGTCATCGCCAGCGGCGCCGGCCGGTGCGCGCTTGATCAGCGCGACGTTGGCGATCGGACCCTGCGCACCGGCATCCACCGCCGAGATGAACTTCAGGCTCTTGATTCGCAGTCGGAAATACGGCTCGGCCATGAGGCAAGCCTCGTGCCGAGTAGCCGACGGGGGCGATTACGCCAGGTGCGCCCGCAGCGCGGCTAGCATGCTCACGGCCTGCGCTTCCCAGTACCAGTCGGCGAGAGACTTCTTGGTCTTCCCCGCTGGCTTCGCCGGCAGCACAGTGGACGCGCGCCCGCTGTACTTTGAGACTTCCTTGATCGCCTTGGCGGTCGCCTTCTGTTCCTCCTTAAGGGAGGCGATCTGGTCTTTGTAGTCTGGAGTATCGCGTTCCTCGATCTGTGCGCGCGCCTTGTCCTGTGCTCGCTCGCTGGCGGAATACGCGCGGCGATAGTCCTCCTGAGCTTGCTTGTCGGCCAAAAACTCAGGGTCGTACTTGTCCTCGTCTTCAACGTCAGCTCCGGTGATCTTGCTGCCGTCGTCGTTCTCTCCGTAATCGCGTTCGTGATGAGCAAACGCCTCGTGATTCACGGAGTGATCCGGTTCCATGTCGTCAAACTTGGACAGCGCCGCTTCCTGCGCTCCATTGCTCGTCTTCGACATCTCATTGAGCGCGGCGATGTGGGCTGTCTGGTGCTCGTGGAGCCGCTCGAGCGCGGACTGTGCAGTGTCGGCGCGCGATTTCAGCTCGGCTGCGTGCGAGCTCTTGGCTGCGTCGTAATCTGACTGCGCCTTGGCCTGCCATGCGTCGTGCTCCTGGAGCTGTCGCTCGTATTCTGGCGAGCCTTCCTCGTGGTCGCCTTCATCGGGATGCGCAACGCGATCTTCGCGGTCTTCGATGTTCCCAGGAAATTCCGGCGCCTCACGAGGCACGTGATCGCTATCTCCATACCCGCCATGACTCGAGTCCAGAGTCTGCTGCGTTTCGCCGAACTCGTCATGGAGATGAGTATGCTGGAACTCGAGCTCTTTCTCGGACTCGTTTCCCTCGTGCTGCATCGCGTGCAGATCGTCGAGCGCGTTCAGTGCCTCGTGGTGCGCATGGTCGAGTGCCTCGGCATGCGCAGTATGCTGCGCGTTGCGGGCATCAGCAGCCGCCGTGTACTCGTCTGCGATCTTGGTAGCTTCGGGGGATACGTGACCAGCCGCGATTGCAGCATGCATTTCGCGATCGGCGGCGGCCTCGCGCTCGGCCCGTAGGGCGGCGAAGTGCGCATGCTCTGCCGCGGCGTTTTCAAAGCCACGGGATTTTGCGTCTGCGTCAGCGTGGATGGACTCAACGTGACTGCGGACAGCCGCGGTCGCCGCCTGATCGACAAACTGCGGCGAGGCGTGTGGCCCGAAATTGGCGCGGGATTCGGCGTCGATTTGGTGCAGTCGCGCGCCGTGCTCCGCCATGAACTTCGGATCGCGCAGCGATTCATCGATTCGTGCGTCGCCAGCGTAGCCACCGCCGCCGCTTGTCCACTTGCCACCCTCGTCCCGCGGCTCATCCGGATCGTACTTGCTGATCTTCGCCACGACGCCCAGGGTCGCGCGCGGCTGATACCGGGGCGATTACGCGGCCATACGAGAGCGTGGCCGCACACGCACAGTTCGCGCGCAGCCGCAGTTCGCGGTCTCATCGACCGGCGCGTCCGGATCTCCCGGGTAGAGGAGCTCGCGGCCCTTGCCGCTGAGAAACGGCTCGCCCCAGCCACGCGTCTGGCCGTTCATCGAGACGTGGAACTCGCGATCTTGGCGCTTACCGCGAGGCCGGCCGTGAACCCACGTGCAGATCAGCTGGTCGGCCTGCAGGTCACCGCTGGCGATCGCCTGCTCGTAGGCATCCGTGGTGCCGGCGCCGACGATCCGCGCCGCCTCGGTCCGGGCGATCGTCTCAGCGCGGTAGGCGACCATCGCGTCGCGGTATCTCGAGACAGCGGCGTCGATCTGCTCTGAGCTGAGCGTCCCGTCACGCGCTGCGGCCGCGCGCAGGGTCCGTGCCGTGCGGCCGTCGACCAGCTGGCGATCCGCCGCGGCGGCGTATTGGCCTGCGCGCAGCGACCGTTCGAAGTTCGCGACCCACTGGAGCTGCGTCTCGGACAGGCCGATCGACTCCTGGATCGTGCGCGCCGTGACGAGCGGGTTCTCGCCGGTCTCCTGCGCCACCGACAGTGCATAGCGGATCATGATCCGCTGCTCGGCCGTGATGTCGCGGATCAGGTCGAGCCGGTTCTGCTCGGCCCAGTTCAGCACGCCGGGCGCGATCGGATCGAAGTGCACCACATCGGCATCGGACTGGTCCTTGCGGATTGGCACCGGCTGCGGGCCGCCGAGCTGGTGCGTGATGTCCTCGGCGACCGCGGCGCCGGTGGCGACGAACTGCTGCGCGTACCCGACGGCGAGCGCTCTGACCGCGTTGTCGACGCCGGCGAGCGGATCGAAGCGGTGCAGTCTCCCGGCGAGCTCCGCCGGCGGGTTCGCGCCGCGCATGCGCTGCACAGACGCGAGCCAGGCGCGGCGCAGGTGGGCCGCGGCGGTGTCGGTCAGGTCGAGCGCGGCGGTCGCGGTCCGCATGTCACGCTGTGGTTCGGCAGATCCACGCTGCCTGGACCGGATCCGCCGTCACGCTGCCCTCTTCCTGGTCGACGGTGAGCGTCTCGGTCACGCCGGCCGCGTTCGCGATCGCGATCCGATCGCCCGGCCGCGGCGTTACTCCCGACGGCAGCGTCGCGCCGAAGATCAGCACGGTCCGCGTCTGCACCTGAATCTGTGTGTCGGGCAGCGTCGCGGTGCCGAACGCCGTGACGAGCCCGGTTGCCGAGTACGAGGCGACGGTCGGGTTCGTGCCCTGGGCGACGGCGCCGGGGTTGCGGGTCCCGGGCGTGGACTGCGTCAACGTCAGGGAGCGCACGCCGAGCGGCTTGCCGGCCTTGCCGAAGGCGGAGGCGAGCGTCTTGGCGATGTTGATCGGCATCAGCGCGCCGCCGCACGCGCCCGGATCGCGTCACCCCGCGCAACCCACGCCGCCGCAGCCGACTGGAGCTCCGCCTCCTTGGCGATCGCGACCTGGCCGAGGTGTGCACCGCTCGCGTGGATCGACGCGCGGACGTCGTAGATCCGTTGGTACAGGTCGCTCGTGCCGTCACAGGTGTGCAGGTCCCGACAGAGCTCGGTGACGAGCTTGCACGTGGCGTCCCAGTCGTGCTCGACGTTCTCGGAGTGCATGCGACGAGCGTCGCCG
Source organism: Mycobacterium sp. (assembly GCA_035716165.1). Classification (GTDB taxonomy): domain Bacteria; phylum Actinomycetota; class Actinomycetes; order Mycobacteriales; family Mycobacteriaceae; genus Mycobacterium. The sequence goes on from DASTKA010000867.1 coordinate 70,596, forward strand.
AGGGGTCAGCGACGGGGCGAGATCGACGCGCGCGCCGGCCGAAGGTCAAGGATTTGAAGCGGAACACGAAGCACGCCATCGGGTGCTGCTTCGTTGACCAGGAACACATCACCCTCGGTCGCCATCACATGAACCGGGCGCCAGCGGCCATCCATCCGCGCCTCACAGAACGTGCCGACCATCGGACGCCAAGAATCCGACGACCTCACCGCATCTATGGCATCAGCCGCGTCGTTGAGCCACTGCAGCATCTCATCACGATCGGCCGAATTCGCCCACGCACGGATCGCCCAGCGAATCCGTTGAGCTGGACTCGGCGACCGAGGTGCGCTCTGCTCGCGTCGGCGGTCCCGCTGGCACTGTTCCGCCGGGCAGTACCAATTGCCGAGAGACTTGATCGCGAATTGATCGCGGTTTGTCTGCCGCGATCCGCACGTGCCGCAGAATAGGCCGCAACAGCAGGTGCACTCGAAACCGGAGGTACAGCGGTGTTTGTCCATGCCGCTCACCATACCACCCGCCGCGTCAGCTACAGCGGCCACCGCAACGTCGGCGTGCCGCGGAAGCACGAGCACCCAGTCAGCGACCCGCACGCCGAGCATCCCGTGTCGCTGAAATCGCTCCGGCCGTCCACCCCAGTCGCGAACCCGCCCACGGTGCCCGCGTTGCGCGCCAGCCAGCGGCCGATCAGTCGATCGATCACGGTCGGCAACACCGTCGCGTTGCCGTCGGCTACCGACTGCGGCCGGAAGAACGACAAGTTCGCCGGGCCGGCGCCGAGGCTCTGCACGTTGGAGCCCTGGTCGGCGTTCTGGGCCGCCGAGTTATCCCCTGACAGGATCGCGGCCATCTCGAACGCCGCTTCGACGACCACCGCCGGCACGGTCGTGCTGTCGACCGCCGCCCCGGTGCTGTCGGTGAGCCCGGAGCGTGGGAACTGGAGCGTGGTCGGCGTGGCGCCGACAAGCCCGGTGCGCGCGCCAGCCCACGATTGCTGATCGAGGTAGCGCGTCGCGTTGGCCAGTCGCTTCTTCTGGCTGTCCGAGTCGAGTCCCAGGAACGCAACCGCGCCGTCGTCGACGTTCCAGGTCAGGTAGTCGATCGCCGCGGCGAGGCCGCCGTAGACCTCCACGGACGATGAGCCGACGGTCTCGGTGAAGATGCTCACGTGGTTGGCTCCTCGTGTTCGGCGAGCAGCGCCTCGAGCTCCTGAGCGGTGATCGCACCGCTGGCCGAAGCCTGCTTGCGACTGAGCAGACCGCGCAACCGATCGCCCAGACTGGGGCGCCCAGCGCTGGCGCGCGGAAGGTCGGCCGCCCCATGCTCGCGCGTCTGCTCCTCATCGGCCGCACGTGCGGCCTGCCTCGCGGCGGTCTCGCGCTGCAAGCGCTGGTGGTCCTGTGCGGCTTGCCACTCGGCATACTGCTGGCGACCGCGCTCCGCCCACTGCTCCGAGGTCATTTCGCGCGTCGGTGAAGTAGACGGCGGTGCGATGACCTCTGGCTCGCCGGCGATGCGACCGCCTGTGCCGATGCCCATGTAGTGCTCTGGGGTCTCCGCGTAGTGCGGCACCGGCGAACTTCCGGTGCCCTCGGATCCGTCGTGCGCTTCATGGTCGCCCTCTCCGCCGATCCGCATGCCTCCGACGCGGCCGATCGCATCGCGCTCGTTCTGCGCGTGGGCTGCTGCGGCGTCGCGGCGGGCGTCCGACTGGTCGCGCAGCCCCTGGGCATGTGCGGCGCGGCGTCCGGCGAGATCAGCCTGAGCAGCCCGTCTCGCTGCTGCCGAATCGTGCGCGGCGCCGATGTGCGCGTCGTGCTGCGCCTGAAGCCGCGAGACCCTGCTCTCGATCTGCGCCGCGCGACCGGGCGAGGCAGCTCGCGCCTTGCTCTTGAGGTCCTTGATCTTGCCCTTGAGGTCGGCGGCCGCGTCGCGATGGTGCTGTTCGTCGGCGCGGTGGCCTTCGATTTGCCGCATGTGATCGCGGCTGTCGAAGGCGCGGGTCCAGGAATGACCCGCGGCGGCGCCAGAGCCGCCGCCTGACGTCCACTTGCCGTCCGCTGCGCGTGGCTGATCTGGTGCGTACTTCCCGACCGGCTCGCCAGGCGCCGCCTGCCCCGGATCCGACGCCGCCGTCGCCGGCGCTGCGGCCGGATCGAGCGCCTCGAGCCGCCCGTCCGGCCCGACGCGCTCGATCTCGGTGCCGCGCGGCAGCAGCAGATCTGTGTCATCGATCTCGGGTGCCGGCGGCAGCTTGAGCCGGCCGCGCAGCACGTTGATCGCCGGATCGGTCGGGTTGAGTCCGGCCTGAAACAGCGACGCGAGCGCCTGACACGCGGCCTGGACCGAGCCGGTCGCCACAGGCTCGACGATGATGTTCGGGAGGAACAGCTCCGGATCGATCCCGTTCATCACGAGTAGGCGCGCCGCGATATCCCGCTTCGCGTCGGCGGCGAGGTCCTCGTTCACGCTGTTCACGCACAGCGCGAACATGGCCGTCTTGTCCTCATGCATCGAGTACGCGCCGCCTGAGTCTTGGCCGCCGAGCAGCAGCCACTCGGCGCACATCACGCGCGCGATATCGGCGGTTTCGCGACCGATGGCTTCGCCGATCGCGGCAAGCGATGTCGAGCCGCTGCCCTTGATCAGGTCGAACGCGTACTCGTAGATCGAACTCGGCGACTGCGACGCGCTCTTGTCCGTGTACGTCGCGCTGTCGAGCAGAATCCCCTGCTCGGCGTTCTTGTTGTGGTTCTTGAGGAGGTCGTACATCCAGCCGACCTCCTGGAGGACCTTCGCCTTGATCTCGGCCGGCGAGAGACCCTGCGGCATCTCGTTCTGCAGCTTCGCCAGCGGCGCGCGAGCAACGGGCACGCCCGATAGATCGGTCTGGAACCCGATGCCCTCGAACTTCTTGAACAGCGCGAGCCGACGCACATGATCGGCGAGCTGGCGCAAAACGCCGACGCCCTCCGGCGAGGGCGATAGCGTGTTCTCCACCGAGTAGAACAGCCGCTCGCGCGGGATGTACCAGGTGTTCTGACCCGCCGCTGGCGTCATCTGCTCCACGCCGGTCCACTCGGCCTGTGGGTCCGGCCGGTTCCAGCGCCAGATCGTCCACTGCGGCCGATCTTGGATGTCGCCGACGACGATCATGTCGTCGGCCGCGCGGCGCTTGAGCAGGACCTCGTGCACCGCGAAGCCCTTGAAGCGCTTCATCGACTGGCGACGAAAGATCTGGTTGACTGGCGTCGTCAGCTGGGCATTGAGAAACCCCTGATCGACGATATCAGCGGCGCGCTGCGCGTCCTGGCCGCCGATCTTGTTCGGCTCCACGGTGAGCTTCGCGGAGCCCACGAGCTGCGTCCAGATGTTCACCGCTGACGAGACGATCGCGACACCAAGGATCGCGTTGTCGAACGCGGTCCACTTGTTGATCCCGACGAGCCCTGGATCCCGTTCGCCGGTGACCAAGAACCCGCCGACGTTGACGATGCCATCGCTGCCGGCCGGCTTGCTTGGCGCCGCTGGCGTTGCAGCCGCGGAGGTGAACCCGCTGACGCTCGACGTGGGCGAGGCCTTGGCGACGTCTACGTCAGGCGTCGTGGATCGTCGTGACCATGGCCAGCGCACGATCGGAGCGTCGCCGCGCGAGGCATAGGGGGTCGAAACTGCTAGCCGATCGGCACGACCATGCCGCCGAAGGAGGAGCGGCGAGCCTTGGGCGTTGCGACCTCAGCCGCGAATGCCCGGCTGATCGCGTCGGCGATATCGTCATGATCGCCGTACGGAAAATCGATCAGCTCGCTGCGCGCGATCTCGCAGCCCGGGTGGCGGACCACGACGAAGTTACCGATCTCGGCCTGGCCTGACACCGGCTTGCAGCGCGTGACCTTGTCCTTCGCCTCGGGTGAGCTCGTCACGTAGCGGCCGACCGCGCACTCGCGCTTGACGTAGTCCGCATAGAGCTTTCCGGTGCCCGGATCCTCCGGAATCGACCAGTCGACCGATCGCTCATCGGCCGCGTGCTGATCGCGGATAAACTGCTCGTGCTGGCCGGGCGTGCCTCGCTTCGTGGCCGTGTGCCACAAGTAGAACTTCCCGTCGGTGCCGCGAGCAACGCGAGCACAGGCAGTCGGGTCAGCGTCGGGACTCGCGCCGCCACCGCCGAAATCCCAGCCGCGTTTTCCAACACTGACGCCTTTCGGCACCTCGTGTGGCTCGATGACCGGCAACCATTCGGCCTTGAACCAGCTGCCGCTGAGCTCCAACGGCCACTGATCGAACTGCGCCGCGACCGCGCTCGTGCCGCCCTCGAGCGTCATCTGCGCTTCCATCGCAGCGACCACTGACTCCGGGAAGCGCACCGGATCAGCGAGATCGCCTACCGCGGTCCGCGGATCGCTCCACCCGATCGACGACGACCGCCACGTCGGCTGCTTGCGTGCCGGGTGCTGGTCGCCCTTGTAGCGCATCTCGATCAACAGCGTTTCGTAGCCGAGCGCCGGGTTCCGCTGGATCACGCCGAAGATGTCGTGCAGGTGGATGCGCTGGCCGATACCGATCGTCGCGCTCTGCTGCACGGGCCGATCGTCGTCCGGATCCTGCTCGAGGCCAAGCCCGTGCACCTCGCGGATCCAGTACGGCACCTTGATGCGCGTGTCGCCGGCCGCGTTCCGCACGCGGGTCGGGAGCGTCTGCGCAAACCAGCGCGTCGCGACCCTCAGTTCGGCCTCGCTGTCGCCGTCTTTGACCGCATGCGGATCGTCGAAGATCAGGCGATCGGCTCGAAAGCCGGTGCCCTGGCCGCGCACTGAGCTCGATCGGCGCCAACCGCTCTTGTCGTTCTTGTAGTAGCTCTTGGCGTTGCTGCTGTCGTCGAGATCGAATCGATCACCCCAGAAGCGCTGGTAGACCTCGCTCTCGATGATTTTGCGACAGTCGGCGTTCTGATCCTCGGCAAGCGCATCGCTGTAGGACCAGCTCATGTACCGCAGATCCGGACGATTGCGCGGCCCCCATTCCCACGCCGGCCACATCACGTTGACCAGTCTGCTCTTAGTGAATCCCGGCGGGACGTTCACCGCGAGCTTGGAAATGCGGCCGTCGCTGACCGCCTCTAGGTGATCGCAGATCGCCTCCTGAACCCAGCCGCGCACGAACGGCTGACCCGGATCGAGCACCGGCCACATCAGCTCGACGAAGTCGATCAGGTGGGCTTCCGCGCGCCCCTGCGCGCGCCGCATCGCCCGACGCCGCAGTTCAGCGCGGGCGGCGCGCGCGATCTCAGTTCGAGTCGCTGGGTCCGTGTTCCCCATTGGGCGTGTCCATCTCTGCCTCCGGCGTCGGTGCTGGTGTGTCGAGCTTCGCCAGCACCTCGAGATCCGCGTCGGTCAGGTCATCGAACTTCGGCTGTTCGTCGCTCGGCTCCTCGGGCGCTACCACCTGGGGTGCCTTGCCGGCGACGCGCTCGGTGAGCCAATCGTGGGCGTAGCAGCGACTGCGAGAATCGTCGGGAAGATTCGTGAACGTGTAGCTCTTGCCGCCCTTGAGTTCGACGGTCGCCGTCTGTCGCATCACAGCGAGCGGAAACGCTGTCAGCTCGGCGCCGTCGTCCGTGTTCTCCGTGATCAGCCGAGCTATCACCGCGGCGGCCTTGCTGCGGCCACCAGGATTCGGCGACGGCATGCCCTTGTACCACTTGCTCGGGTTCTTCTCGGGCAGGTTGGCGGCGGCAGTCTTCGTGCGTCCGTTTCTCACAGGATCAGAGTAGCGGCGGTGCTGCGGCGGGCCGATCTACGCCGCGCCGGCCGCGGCGAGTCATGCCTGGTTCTTCCGCAGCGCAGCAGCGGCGAGCGCACACCACGGATGCTCGCGGTGCTTGGCGAGTAGCTCCTCTGGGGAGGCAAACTCGAACGCAGATCCGACGCACTCGGCACCGCAGTGGTCACAGGTAACGCGAGGTGCCGGCGGTAGAAGCGGTGGTCGCTGGTCGCGCCACATGAGCGTCAGGCAGGCGAAGCACGGCCCATGGCCGGCGGCGCTGGAGCACCGGAGGCGTCATGGCGCCCTCGTTACGCGCAGCATCGCGCACAGCCACCGCGCACCGTCGAACCGGCTGGCGTTCATCTCGATCAGGAGCGACTCGAGACGCTGCTGCTCGGTCAGCTGGCGGACGGTCGAGCGGATGCGGCCGCGCTCGTCGCGGGTGAGTTCGAGGGTATCGCCGGTACCGACTGCCTTGTCGACGGCGGCCAGCGCGTCGAGTTCAGCAAGCACGCGCTCCCGGCTGTCGACTTCAGGCATCGGCACGTCTTCGCAGACCTCGCGGCTCTTCTGGCCGCATCCATCGCACAGGCATCCGATCGCCGGCTCGGCGCACCACGAGCACTTCCCGGCTCGCCGCAGCTTCGCCCTGCGACGGCGCTGCAAGATGCGCTCGCGCGTGTGCACCGTGACAGGTCTACTCATCGCCACTCCGCGGCCCGTGCCGCTTGCCAAAGTGCCCATTGCGCTCCAGCACATCGTCGATATGCCGAGTCGCCCGGTCGAGCTCGTGGAGCGCCGCGCTCTTGACGTTCGACCGCTGGATCCGCGGCTGCGCCTGCACCTCGGGCGTCTCCAGCAGCGCGAGTCCCTCGCGTCCGGACCGGAAGCACTTCTCGGCCATGTCGAGGTCCTGCCGATCGAGCTGCGCGCGCGGCTGCTGCCCGCGCTTGCCCTGGCCGTGGTACCGAGTTCGGCCGTCGGCGTGGGTGCGGGTCGCGGCGGCGATCTGAGCGGTGCGGTCGTGTACAGCCTCGCTGACACCTCCGTCGGAGGCACGGATCCGCTGGCGACGGATTCGGCACGGCAGGCACGACGTACTGCCCGGGGTCGCCGCGGCCGGACTGCGGCCCGAACACCAGAGACAGAGTCCAGCAGACCGCCGCGACTCTCGCAACCGTTGTTTCGCCTCCCGATTGCGGCGGCGGGCCGCGCGGTGATGCCGCTTGCACATCGCGGAGTCGTCACTCGCGCGCCGCTTACACCCACCCTCAGTGCAGATGCCGCGCTCTTTGCGCTCCTGATACGACAACTTCGCAGCGGCACTCATTCAGTGGTCGGGTGTCCGCTGTTCAATGAAGCCGTCATGCTTGGGCCGGTCGCAGGATCTCCCTGCGCTCCTATGGCGGACTGCACCCACCGTCACCATACACAGCGCCGGAGCGCAGTGCACGCTCGTCGATGGTGTCCGCGTGGTTGTACACGACAGCGTGCAGCTCTCGCTCCTGCAGCCACCCTCTCGCCGCGACCCTCTGCGCAGCTGAGCACGGGATGCGCCCGGCGGCGAGGGCGAGCATCAGGCTCAGCACCGCGGGCCGAGCAGCCAGCCGAGCGCGAACCACTCGGCGGCAGCGAGCACGGCAAGCGACACTGCGATCCCGGGCCAGCGAACGATGAGCGTCGTACTCGAGCCGTCGCGGCGGAACCAGCCGAGGGCCAGCGGCACCCGATCGCGCCGGCACGACGCCTTCCACGCGGCAGCGTCGCCGTCTCCGCGCACCACATACCCCAGCGCCCTCACGCCGGCTGTGTCCCGGTCGGCCCGACGCCGTTCCAGCTCACACCCGAGACGTCGGCCGGCGCCGGCGAAGTCCCGGTGAACGTCACGGTGCCAGTGCGGCCCGCGGCGCTGATCCGGACGCTCCACGGCTGGGCGGTCTGAACCACGCCGGGCGCGAAGCGCAGGACGCGCGCTCCATCTTGGGTGACAGCGATCTGGGTGATCGTCACCGCGGCAGGCGTCGCGCCATCGGCACCGCCCTGCAGGTACGTGAACGTCAGCGGGGTGTCCCGATCGATCGCGCCCGGGTTCGCGCCGGTGACCGGATCCACGGCGTTGGCGGTGACGGTGACCTCGGCGTACTGGGCAGCACGGGTTGCGGGGTCGAAGTTGATGGCGGGAGGAGTGTTTGACATGCGACAGATGGTGGCCTGCGGGCGCGGAGCGGGCCAATTGCAGAGTGGGGACCGGTACTTGTGAATCTCACGTATTGCAAATCTCGCTCGAGGCGCATACGAGCTATGCATCAGACAGCCAAGAAGAAGCTCGTCCTTCGCAAAATCACCCTCCGCGATCTCGCCAACGTGCGCGGCGCCGCTGACGGAAACACTGTAGGTAACTGCAACACCGCTGCGGTGTGCTTCCCGAGTACCATTGCCACTGGCAACGGATGCGGCACGGTGACGTGCATGCTCTGCAGCAACTCCACAGGAGGAAGCGTCGCCAGCAACGGGTGCGGCGACAACAGCATCAGTCCAGTCTGAGTCGATCGCCGCGTAGTCGCGACCCGCTGGGCGAGAAGCTCAGCGGGTCGTTTGTCGTTGCGGGACCGGTACTTGTGAGTTTGCGGTTGCGCGTCGGCGAATTTGTAGCTAGTTTATTCTCCATGGAGACGACGACGCGCACCGAGATCCGAATCAGCGCCAACGACGTCCAGTACCGCGGCTACACGCTCGACCAGATCCAGGCGATCGTCGCCCCTGTCGAGTGCCCGGCTGACGTGACTCCGGATCTGGACTATTCTGCCGGTGGCGGCATCGGGCGACCGTGCATCGTGATCTCGATGCTCGTCGAGCTCTACGACGAGAGCTGTGATGCCGCGGTCGACGAGCTGCTCGACACGCTGGCGGCCGCAGGGGTGCCTCACAGCGTGAGCTTCGGCCTTCCGCAGGAGGTGCGGTGATGGTGACCGCGGAGACGATCACGATGCCGCAGATTCTCGAAACGTACTGGTCGACCAAGGACGCGTCAGTTGTGCGCGCGGCGATCTGCTTCCTGCACGGGATCCCACTGATCGCCTCGTTCGAGGCTCCAAGTCGAAGTGCTCGGGCTGCAGCACTCGAGTGCATCGCCGCCGCCTACAACGCCCGCCACGGCAAGGAGACGCCATGACACCGGCTGAAGCCTCCAATCTTCTCGTTCGCAAGGGCGCGCAGTTCGTCGAGGAAGCGTTGCGTGACAACCCGGACGGCCCGGTGAAGATGGTCATCGACATTTCGCGCACCGAGATCAACTACGACGTGGTGATCGGCGACCCGGAGGACAGTATGTCGCCGCGCGGCGCGCGCACTATCTGGCACAAGACCGTGTACTTCGGTTCCAGCGATCGGCATTGCGCCGGTGGCGCCGCATTCGTGGAAGCTAGCCGAGAGCAGGATGCGGTTGCGTTCGCGGCACTAGAACTGCTGGAGTCGCGCCGATGACCCGCTACATCACTGTCCGCCTAACGATCGCGCAGGCGGAAGCAGCGAGCAACGCATGCGATCTGATCCGCGACTCTTACGACGCGGATCGCAACAAGCGCGAGGCCGCGCAGCGCAGGCGATCGACGCTGCGCTCATCCTCGCAGCCACCAAGGACTGACCATGCCACCTGACCAAGGACCGATAACCATGTCCGCACCGAACCGAATCTGCTGCTTCCTGGGTACCGAGCGCGAGGCTGGATTCTGGTCGCAGCCCCACAGCTCAGGTAAACGGGAATGCACTCATACCGCCGATTGGTGCATCGAGTACGCCAACAAGCGAACTCCTGACCACACGACGGACGCGTGCAGCGACCACCTCGCACAGCTGCTCGACCCGAGCACGATCAACTCCGTCACTCGTATCGCCTGACCATGTACCACCTCACAAAGCTCTGGCTCTCCCTCCTGCTCGCGGCGTTCGTCGCCGGCGTGCTGATCGGGCGCTGGCTGACGCTTCGCGCGCTGCGCAGCGGAGGTGCTGCGTGAGCGCCGACGAGATCACTGCCGAGCAAGCCATCGCGCTCGCCAACGCAGGCTGGTGGCGTAACCGCGAGCCGCGGGAAGTTGCGCTGTTCCAGATGCACGTCAAGCGGCTGTGCATGCCCTTCGACGTGTTCCACGCCGCTCTCGAGTCAGCGCTCGGCCGTCCGGTGTGGACGCACGAGCTCGGCCTGGACTGGGACGGCCTTCTCGCTGAGCTGCGCGGCGATCGCCCGGCGCCGAGCTTCGAGGACATCCTCGGCCTGCTCGGTGCAAGCGCGTCGTGCTCCTGGAGGCTCCGTGACCAGCTCGCACCTCCCGACCGCGATCGCGGACGTCTGCCGCGCCCACTTCGGCCGGTACCGCGGCGGCGGTGTCTGGTCGCCGCCAAACCGCTGCGAGGCGTGCCCACTGCGCGAGCCATGCCTCGTGTGGGGTCGCGCGCCAGCTCACACCACTCGCCAGCTCGACGACGCCCGGGCGACGTTCGTCTCAGCAGCCGGTGCCATCCTCGCAGCGAGCGGTGCATGATGCACCGCATGCCACGCCGCCCCAACCGCGCACCGATCGTCGTCCCCGCTCCAGCCGACTCACCAGCCGCCGGGACCTGGTACGTCCAGACGTTCACCGGCGAGGTACCGGATCCGCTGGAGAGCTGCCAGCAGTTCGGCGCTCGCCGCGCAGCACAGGCCGTCGTCCGCAAGCTGCGCGCCCGCAAGCGAAACGCGACGACGGGACCAGGTCGCCCGGCTCGCGCTCCCGGCGCCGAGATGACCACGGTCAGCGTGCCGATGTCCAAGAGCGAGGTGAGGGAGGTTGGCGCGGCCGCGCGACGCGAAGGCGTCAAGCGCGGCAAGTACATCCGCGACGCGGCGCTGGACCGGGCGCGGGGCGGGAAGCGGTGAGTCTCAGCTGGGATCGCGCTCGTCCCTGGCGCCGAGCCTGATGAGCTCCTCGACCTGATCTGGTGTGAGCTCGTCGGTCTGCTGGACGCCGGGAAGAGGCGCTGCGTAGTTTTCGATGAGCACAGCGCGTGTCCACGTCGCAACTACGGCTTTTCTCGTGCGGTAACCGCCGCCGCCGAGGGCTACAAGCACCTCGCGGTGAGAAACGATTACGCCGCCGCCGTCGCCGATAGCCTGCTTTACCTGCTCGAAAGATGCCACTGTTGATCTCCTGTGTCCGGGGGGGGCTCGCGTGTTGCGGCTCGTCGAGAATCGCGAGCCGCTAGCGATCGGACGCGCAGACCTGCGCCGCTATTTCACAACGCCAATCCGCGGACTTGCCTCCCTCGCGCTCAGCGGATCGCTGAGCTCACCGCGCTCGTCCCTCCAACGAGAAGCAAGCACGGACGTCGCCGATCGGATCCGCCGGCGCGCTCCACGTGGCTGCGTCCGACACGCCGAGGTTCGTGGCGCTGGCGATCTGCCGCTGCTGCTCGGCAATGATCGCCGCGAGCTGCGGCTCGGTCCTGGCGATCAGATCGAACGCCAACGCCGTCCCAGGCTCCTGAGCAGCGGCGGGCACGATCTGCGGCCCACGCGTGCGGTGGCGGTCGGCGTTGCTGCGCCACCAGCGCACCGGCGAGAGCACGGGCGGCGTCATGGCCCGTCGGTCCCGCCGAGCGCGGCCCACGTCTCTTCGGCGTTGCCGAGCCGCTCGGCCAGTAGCGCGAGCACTGCGGCGGTCCGGGTCGCCGCGCGCACGATGTGGCCGGTCTCGCAGGTCGCGCGCCACGGGTGCGCACCGCCATCGGGCAGGAGCTCGACCTCGCAGCCGACGAGCACGAAGTTGCCGCGCGGCTCGCCGATGCGGATCTCCGCGGTGGTCTTCGACATCAGAGATTCTCCGCGCAGTCGAGCACGACTCGAGGGCCGCGCTTCGTCCGCTCCCTGCGTTGCCCCTCGCGCCAGCGCTCGGCGTCGGCGGACGGTCCGGCTGCGACGCGAGCACGGAGCTCGGTGGAGCGGTGGGCGGAGACTGCGGCGCGCTGGGCGGCCGTGAACGGCTCGAACTGGCACCGCGGTCGCTCCGTCCGCTGCCGCATCTCCTCTTGGTCGAGCAGCTCGCGCAGCGCCGTCCCGTCGACGACCTCGTCGAGCGGATCGGGCGGCGCCACGCGCATGAACTCCTCGGCGGCCTCGCAGGGGCCACGCTCGCCGGTCCCGGCGGGACCGTGCTTGAGGCCGGACATTGCCTTGATGATCCGATTGGCGTCGACGGCGGGCTGCGGCGCCGCGTTGGCCTGCGGGCGGCGCATGCGCGTCGGGATATCAGAAACGCTCACGACCCACAGGACTCCGTTGGCGAACTCAAGCTGGACCAGCCCACCGATGAACTGCGCGACTCGCGCAGGGCGCCATTCCGGAGGCTCATGCTTCGCAAAGTCGGCTGTGGGCTTCGCGAGTACCTCGCACTCGTCGCCGACCTTCCAGCCGCGCGACGGATGCTTGCGGATCTCGCTGCTGGGCACGCTGCGCGACCAGCCCATTCCACCTGTGTGACCGGCGTGGAGTTTGTCATCACCATAGATGAACCCTCCGCCAATCTTGGCGACCTTGGCATCGTGCCACTCTCCAGTCGAGTAGCTCATCACCTGCACCAGCTCTCCAACTTCGTACGTCTCACTCATCGGCGTGTGACCTCGCTGCGAAGAACCTCGATCGGATCGGTTCCCGGCCGGAACCTGACAACCAGTGTTGCCTCTCCCTGATCGGACACGACCACGGCGGGGTATCGATCCGTCGCGTCACCGGAAACCATCACTTGCTCTCCTGGCCTATGCGTCTCACTCATGCTCATCCTCCGTAGTGTAGTCATGCCGCACGGGCGGCGCTTGGATCTCCATCTCGAGTTCGAGAGCCGCCAGTTTAACCAGTTCTCGCAACTCGAGAAGCGACAACCTTGGCATCAACTCGCGCATCTTGCACAGCGCCGCCATCTCGCCGCGAGAGTAGAAGTACCTCCCCTCGTCGAGGGACAGCCTGCAGAGGTCAACCTGTTCAGCGACGCTGTATGTGACGCATTCGCCGCGATCGTTGACGCAGACGTACGGCGACAAGTGGCTGTATCCGCTCACTCGACCACCAGCTTCACGAGTTCCCGGTACAGCGTAGCAACCTCGCCGGAAGGATCTCCGAACGTAGCAGCAACGTACCAAAGCGCGTCCCGCTTAGGGTGATTCCTCGTGCCGTGCAGTCGCTCCATGGTTTCTCGGATACGATTCAGTCTGTCACTCATCGTCTGCTCCTTCACTTCAGCACCCGCTGTGCCAGCTCCGCGATCGCCCGCCGCACGACGCCGCTGATCGAGATCCCGAGCTTCTCGACCATGTCCTCGGCCAGCTGACGCTCACCCGGCGTGACCCGCGTTGCCGGGATCACCGCGGTAAGACCGTCGTCGCCGAGCACCTCGCGACCGGAGCCCTTGCGCACTCCGCCCTGGGGCGTCGCGGTGTGGCGTGCCCACTTGCCGTCCTTCACCGGCACGCGCTTGCCGCACGTCGGGCACGTTGCGCGCCAGTCCTGACCGATGTTGCGCGGCGCCGCGCTCGGGCGGCACTTGGGCGCTTCAGGGCTCACCTCCGAACTCCGCGCATCGCGAGCATCTGCATGTTGAAAACCGTAATGCATCCGCGGCGGTTGCGCAAGCCCGAAGATCGCCCGTCGATTTCGCTTGCACGCAGGTTGGTCATGCATTACAACTATCAACATGAACGACGCCGACGCCAAGCTCGCCGCCCTGGCCTCCGAGGTCTCCACTCTCGCCGACGCGTACTCGGAGACCGATGACGAGCGCGACTCGCGCGAGATCGCGGACCGGATCGCCGACAAGTACACCGCGGCGATCGCGCTGGTACCCACCGACGACGTCCGCCGCCTCTACCTCGTCTCGGCCCATCGCGTGTGGGCAGATCGCGCCGCGGCTGAGTAGCCGGACTTCACCCCGACATCCACCTCGCCACCCTGGAGACCACGATGAACGCCGAAGCTCGTCTCAATCTCGCCGAGCAAGCTGCAGTATCCGTTGCCGAGTCGGTCGACCTGGCCGGCTATCTGATCGGCTTGCTGGCGCGCGGTCCCGTCACGATCGAGCGCGCCGGCCACCAGACCGCCGGCCGCTGGACGCCGGGCCAGATCCGGATCACGCTCGACGCGTTGACCGCGATGCGAGTGGTCGAGCGCTTCCCGGCCGGCGGACTCGACGTTTGGGATCTGGCGGTGCGGACGTGATCAGCGCATCCGCGGTCCGTGTCGCGCAGCGTAAGGCCGCCCTCCGCGCCGGCGCGTGGCTCGACTGCTTGGAGCTGCCGGCTGGTCCGGTGCTGCCGCGCGTACCCAACGCCGCGCGTTCCCGGATGGCGGTGTGCGAGTTCTGCGGCGAACCTCCGCACCGCTGTCGGTGCGAGACGCTCGACGTGAGCGATCTGTGCTCGCCGGTCGCGCCACCGGCGCGGCTACCGCCGAACGCCGCCGAGATCTGGGACGAGCAGCTCGGGTGCCCGCGGATCCTCGCCGAGCGCCTCGCCAGGACGCACCGCGCGAGCGCGCCGCTCCCGGTACCCGCGACGGCACTGGGCACGGATCCGACACTCCTCGCACCTCGAGCTCCGCTGCCGCCTCTGCCGCGGTACCGGAGCGCCTTGGAGGACGCCGTGCGCAAGGCCATCCCGTTCTTCGCGGTGGGCGCACTTATCGGCGTGCTCGTCGGGTGCCTGTGACCGCTCCCGACCGATCGCCGCCAGGCGTGACGCCGTGCCGCGCTGCTCCACCCCTCGGCAGCGTAGGTGCACACGGCGCCACTCGTGGTGACGATTTTGGGTTCGATCTCGACCTCGGCGGCGTCCTGTCGACGAGGCAACTAGCTCAGATGCCGCATTTTTGCGGCAGGAGGATACACCATGACCATCCTTGAACTTCTCGTCGAGAACTGTTGCACTGCCCGCGCCACCAACGAGCGTCTCCGAGGTGGGGACGAGTACGCCATGCGCAACGAGGCGCAGCACGAGGCCTACCTGCACGAATACGGCCAGCCGGGTCCCGGAGTCAGCGTCGACGCTCTCCTGGCGCGACTCAACTACCTGTGCCTCGAGGAACGGAGGGCGATCCCAGCGGCCAGCCAGGAAGCCGCGACGACACGGGCGCCGATCGGCTGAGTCGGTCGCCTGAGTCAGGCGGCGGACGCCGCGCTGGCAGTTCTGGCTCACGCAATTCGCGCTTGACGGCAGCTCGTAGCGTATATACCTTACGAGCATGGGCAAGCAACTCGTCGGGGCGTACGATCTCCACAAGGCACTCCAGGCTGTATCGGCCTACACCGGCAAGGGCCTCAAGGCGTTCGGCGGCACGTTTAGCGGCAACACCTGGACACTGACCGACGATGGCTACAACGAGCTCGAGCGCGTGCTGCAAGACGCCGCGGAGCGTTCCACCAAGAAGCACGTCGCGATTACCCAAGCCTGGGAGTCTGTCCAGGTCAGCAATCAGATCGCGGTCTCACGCGCCGCTGACTCGATCGAGCGCGTGCGCGAGCTCGAGGCGTACGCCAAGCAGGTTCGCGCCGGACTGGCCGATCTGCCTGCGCGGCACCGCGACATGCGCGACGCGATCGCGTTGGGCCTCCTGACCGACAACGACGCAATGAACAGTGACGACTGATGCCGCGCCCCGCTCGACGCCCGGACGCCGTCGGTTTTCTGATCAAGCTCACGGCCGCCGAGCTCGAACAGCTCGACGCCGACCTACGCCAGCTGCAGAGCGACCTCGAGATAGCCGAGGCCGCCGGCGCCGAGCGTACCGCCGTGCGCCTCCGCCAGCGCATCGCTGCTGGCCGATCCGGACTCCTCCGCGACGCGTACTTCGGTCGTAGGCGCTGAGCCTGGGTGCGCAGCAGCCGCGCCCCCTCCCCGTTGCTGAGCGGCGTAGGCGTACAGCGTACCACTAGCGCGACCGCGACCGGGATCGGTCCGCGGTCAGGTCGGCGATCCGGTGAGCAACCTCGCCGGCGACACCGCCGAGGGCGAGGACGACCAACAGCAGCGCGAGCAGCGGTAATCGACGCCTTGGCGTCAGGACCTGGCGGGTGAGTCCATCTGGCGCGGCGCGAGCCACCGGCCGTTGAGGTTCACCTCGGCGCTGGCCACATCGGACGCAGATCTCCCACTGCTTGCCGCCAACCGATCGCACCGGCTGCCAGTCGTGGTCGCCGCGACACCGATGCAGCGCGAGCTCCCGGGCGGTCGCCACAACCGTGTGGTCGCTCATCAGCGCCCTGCGCTCCTCCGACCACCACAGCGCAGCCGCGTGAGCGCGTTCCTCCGCCTCGGTGTCGATGGTGTACCGGCCGCGGGCCGACCAGACTTCGATGCTCACCGCGCACCTCGCTGGCACGGCGCCTTCTTCTTCGGAGGCTTCACCAACTCCCGCCCCAAGTAGCTCGACTTGGGCTCAGAAACCCGCGGGCGATCGACGTCTGCCGGTCTTGTGGCATCAGCTTGGACAGCAGCCGTTGTTCTGCCCTCTGCTTTGTGCTCAGAGCGCTCTTCGTTCGGCCCGTGGTCTTACTGCGTCCGGCATCTCCGCGAGTGCCACGGTCACGCCAGCGCGGTGAATTTGGATTCTGATGCACGTATGTCTCCTGACGGTGAACGGCGTTGCTTTGAGTTGGAGTCTAATATTACGTGTGCTCATGTTCAGAATCGACAACATGAACAACTCTCATGACGTCACCAGCGTCACCCGTGTTGTAGTCGACACTACAAACACGTCCGATGACACCGAGCGCCGGTGACGCTCCGTGGTCGCGGTGACAGCTCGATGACAGCAGCAGATCGCGTAGTGCTTCGTAATAACTGGCAAATGACGCGATGACGCTTGAGACGCAAAATCCCGGCATCCACTCCCATAGGATCTCTGCACACAATGGATCGTGTGTTTTGATCCTCTGTAAATGGATCCCAATAAAAACAGTGTCACCGCGTCACCGAGTTCCATTTCTCGATTGTTGAATGCGAAGTTACGCGGTGACAGCTCACTGTCACCAAGCGTCACCGACCGATCGGTTGGCGTCACCACCGACGAGACTCCTCGTCCGGGCGACTGCTGAGTCCGGAACCCGGCAGCCGCCGTAGCCGAAGCCCGGCAGCACCGCGCCACTCCTTGTTGCGCGCGCGTGTGACGCCTGGGCGCTTGAGCAGCTCGCTGCGGAACGTGTTGAACGTCCAGCCAGTCTTGACGCCGCGCGATACCTGCCACGCCTGAAAGTCTGGGTAGAGGCTCGACCACGGCTCCTCGGATTTCGTCTGATATACAACGCTGGGCTCGGCCCCAGCGCCGCAGACCAGGCACACACCTTCGGTCCAGTCCTTCAGGGTCGGATCGCACACGCAAACGCACCGCTCGGCCAGCCACTCGCCGAGCTGGTCCTGATCCGCGCGGTACTCGTCCACGGCTGCCCGCATGCGCGGCACCTCGCCGAGGCGGCCGGCGCGCAGCCACGCCGCGCAGCCGCGCACGGCCCACGCCAAGATCCCGTCGAACTCGGTCGCGATCTTCTTGGGCAGATCGCGATCCGGCTTGGCGATGATGACGCCGAACGGGGCGAGCCGGATGCGTCGCCAGATGCCGTGATCGGTTCCCTGGACCTCCGGGCGGTTGTTCGCGAGCACGTTGAATTTGTGGGTCGCCTCGAACTCGTAAAAGTTCTCGCGCATGCGCCGGGCCTTGATTGTCTTGTCGCCGGTGAGCCGCTTGATCGTCGACTCGGCCCACTTCCGACCGCGATCGATTTCACTGGACAGAACCATCCGGTGACCCTGGAGGTCGGCGAAGCCGGTCGGGTGCTCGTCGTTGTTCTTGAGGACGAGCAGATCGGGCGCGCAGGTCGTCGCGTAGTCGCCCATGATCGCCTTGAGCGTGTCGAGCATCAGGTTCTTGCCGTTCGAGCCGTCGCCGAGCGCGAACATCATCACCTGCTCCGAGATACTCCCCGTGAGGCAGTAGCCGAACCACATCTGCAGCCACTCGCGCATGTCCGGATCGGGCTGAACCTCGGCGAGGAACTTCTCCCACAACGGGGCGCGAGCGTCTGGATCGTACGGAGCGCCGCAGATCTTCGTGATCCTGTCGGACTGCCGGTGCGAGTGCAGCTTTCCAGTCTCCAGATCGAGCGTTCCGTTCTGGACGTTGAGCAGCATGTGCTGCCGATCGAACTCGGCCGGCTCGGCGACGATGCGCGGCTCGGAGCGCGCGAGCGTGGCCATGTTGCCGATCACCTTCGCGGTCGACGAGCGCTTTGCCCAGTCGAGCATCGCGTCGGCGATTGCCTCGGCTCGATCGACGCTCTGGTAGGCGTCGGTCGCGCGGGCGCGGTCGCGCGCCGCCTTAGCATCCTTGGAGCGATCCGATGAGGTAGCAGAAGCGAGTAGATCGGCGTGCTCGACGCGCAGCCTGTCGGCGCGGCCGCGGGCCGCTTCGGCCTGCACGAACAGCTGCCTGACGACCGTCTTCGCGAATTCCTGGTTTGATCCGCGCTCGTCGCGCCGCCAGCGCGTGCCGTCCCACGCGAGCCATGCCTTCCACGGGTGGACGTACCGCAGGACCGCCGCGGCAGAGTCGGCGAGCCGATCGGCATTGCCGAGCTCGGTGAGGTGGTACTCCACGGGAGGCGTGGGATCGGCGGCGTCGGTGGACTCGCTCGGATGCGGGACCCCGGCGAACGGCTCGGTCGGATCTGCGTCGAGCTGGCGCTCGAGCTCGAGCACGACCTGGCGGAGGCGAGCGGCGGAGTAGTCCGTAGTCGGTGGTGTCGGCGGCGTGGTCGGTGGTACAGCTTCGATCACGTCAGGCTCCGTGTTGTAGGTCGCCACCCGGCCCGCCACGCGTCGTTCAGATCGGATGCACCACAGTCGACGATCGCGAGGGCGCCAGTGCCAATCCGGAGCCCCGCCGCATGCGCCTCGCGGCATGCGGCGAGCGCGCCATGGTACCCGGCGTCGTCTTCGTGGCAGACGATCAGGAGTCGGGTGCCGTGCTGCTTGACCAGGGGTGCGACGGCGCGCGCGATGCCGGCGAGGTCAGTTGCACTGCGCGCTCCGATCACGCGAGCTTGGGGGAACGCGAGCGCTGCCGTGATCGCGTCGAAGAACCCCTCGGTCAGGACGACGTCGCGGCCGGGCTCGACGTCGCCGATCGGGTTGCCGTAGCTACCGCGCGCCCAGAGCCCGCGGTGGCGATCGCCGTCTTGGATAGAGAGCGGTCGGAAGCGGTCGTCGGGTGTCTTGCAGTGCTGCGGTAGGCGCCGGCGGATGACGTTGGCGATCTGGCCGTCGTCGTCATACAGCGGGATCGCGACCGAGCCGCGATCTGTGTGATCGAAGCGAACCAGGCCGCGGCCGACGGCATCGACGACGCCGCGCTCGGCGAGGTAGTCGAGCCCCGGCTGGTGATCGGTGTCGAGCGTGTTCCAGTGCTGGGTAGCGTGCTCGATCGAGAGTACGTGCCAGCGCTTCTGATCTGCGGCCCGATCGGCTCGGCGCTGAGCTTCTGCTGCTTGGCGGTCGCGGCGGCGCCGGGCCAGCTCGTCGGTATTGACGTCTCCGATGCCGCTAAGCTGCTTGGCGATCGCGAGGACGCGCGGGAAGTCGTCCGGGCTCGTGAGCCGCTCGTGCTCGGACAGCAGCTGGAGCTTGTTCCCGGACAGCGGCCCGCCATCGTCTCCGACGCACGCGTAACAGGTCCACTGCCCGGTCTCGCGGTTGATCGTGAACGCGCGCTCTGACTTGCGGTGGTACTCGCGCGGGCACTGGTGGCCGTACAGATCGCCGCGCCCGCGGTCGATGACCTCGATGTGGGCGTACGCGAGCAGGTCAGCGACGGTGAGCGCGCCGCTGATGTCGTCGAGCGTGGGGATCACCGGGGAGTGGCTCCATGGGTGTGCCCCGCGCCGCGCAGATGCCCCGGCAGCGTCGCCACCGACTGCTCGGTCCGCAGCCACGTGAGCAGATCGGCGGCAGCGGACTCGGAGCGGACGAGGGCGTATACGCCGCCGAGCCGGACGACGAGCGACTCGAACCGGATCTGGTTCGGCTGCTGCCGGCCGATCGGGGTCTTCATCTCGACGGCGAGGAACCGGCCGCGGTAGAGCCCGAGGTAGTCGGCGCCGCCGTCGCCGACGCCGTACTCGATCGGCGCCTTGCGCGGCGTCCCGTTCGGGAAATGCGTGTCGAAGCCACGCGTGTTGCGCCAGAGCGTCGCGCCAGTGCCGCCGCACAAGATGCGCAGCACGAGCGGTGTGATCTGCTCCTCGAGCACGCGGTTGTGGCAGACCGCGCAGGTGCCATCGACGAGCCAGCGGCGCGCGCGGGCGGAACAGGTGCACCCACGGGAGTGCGCGGTGGTGCGGGTCACAGGTTGACCTCGAGCGGCAGCAGCTCCTGCGAGCGCGCCGAATCGGACCACCAGATTGCTTCGCGGGATGGCGCGCCGGACATGCCGCGGACCGAGCCGAATGGGACGAACGGCATCCAGTCGGCGCCAGCGGACTCGCAGACGATCGTCTGGCCGAGGCGTGAGCGGCAGCAGCGAGCGAGCGCGGGGTAGTCGATGGCGGCGGATCCGTGGACGTAGCTACGCCCGGCGACCTGGTACGGCGGATCGGCCAGCCACGTTGCCTCGATGTCAGGCGCCGTTGAGTAGTCAGCTTCGACGACGCGCCAGTGCTTGATCGCGAGCACCTGCGAGGCGACGCGATCGCGCAACTCGGACGTCCAGCCGTAGAACTTGCGCCCGGCAGCGCGCAGACGTCGACAGCCAACAGAGAGATTGCGCCGCGGCGAGGTCGTGGCGGCGTTCATGGCGAACCCCACCAACCACCGCGCGCCCTGCGGCACCCATGCCGGCAGATCCGCCACCGCGTCAACGCACGGGATCGCGAGCACCTCGTCGGGTGTCGCGGCGATCAGCCACCGCCAGATCTCGGCGATGACGTGGTACTTCTCGACGAGAATCACCTCGTGGTCCGGGTACCGCAGCGAGTAGCCAGCTGCGCCTGCGAACGGCTCGACGATGGTGCGGTGCCGCGGTTTCGGGTACCGCGGCGCGATGCGCCACTTCGCTCCGTAGTAGCGCCAGAAAGGACGAAGTCCTGTCACGGCTGGGCTCCTGTCTGCGCCACCACCGGGCACCTGACGTGTTTCGCCGTACGGCCCACAGTGGCGTATCGGATCTCGTCACCCCGCGCGTACGCCTGCCGGCACGCGACGCAGACGCCGTGATACTTGCTCTTGATCGTGACGACGAACTCGCGCTTCTCG
>DASTKA010000868.1:0-2995 GCA_035716165.1 Mycobacterium sp.
CCTTGGGCAATGGCTGGCCAGCCCGGAGCATCCCTCGCTGATGACCAGGCAGGCCTGGCTGACCGACAAGTTGTTCGAGCTGTTGCCCGACACGGCCCACGTCGCCGTCGATCCGGGCTACTTCGCCGACAACTATCTGCAACTGGTCCCGCTGGCCGCCCAACTCGGGGTGATGCCGACGCCGACCGGGTCGGGCCGAAACGCGCCGCCCTCCAACGAAGACATCGCGCGGGTCGCCGTCGGCGCACTGCTCGACCCCCACCGTCACGACGGGCGCGCCTACCGGCCCACCGGACCAACCCTGCTCTCGGGAGCCGAGATCGCCGACGCGGTCGGAGAAGCGCTGGGCCGGCGCGTGCGTCACATCGACATTCCCCCGTCGATGTTCATGCGCGCCGTGCGCGTCAACGCGAGACGGCTCGGCGCCGATGAGTTCTTCCAGTCCAGCCTCCGTCACTACCTACCCGAGCACGCCCAGGGAACCTGGGAAGTGGGCGCGCCGACCACGCACGTGCGCGATGTCGCCGGCGTCGAGCCCGAGGACTTCCTCACCATCGCGCGCCGCTATGTCACCGGACCCGAATCCCGGCGCACCGCGGGCAATTTCCTTCGCCAGCTCGGCAACTTCACGCTCACCGCGCTGACACCGATGCGCAGGCTGGACAGGTTCGACCGGATCCAGCAGCATCCCCGGCCCGCGCACCCCCGGCTTTCGGGTCAATCCCCGCTGTGGCGAATCGAACACGATGTCGCGCAGCGGAATTCTGTCGCCATGATCACCGCCGGAGAAAGGACGGGAACGCGATGAGCACCGCACCACAAGGCAGCACCTACGTCTTGGGCCACGCCGACGCGGAAGTGCGGCGGCTCCTCCTGCAAGGACGGCTGTACGACCACTACACGGAGCACGCGCTGCGGCTCGCCGGGCTACGGCCGGGCATGCGGGTGCTCGATATCGGGTCCGGGCCCGGCGACGTGTCATTTGTCGCCGCGCGGCTGGTCGGTCCGACGGGGACCGTTCTGGGCGTCGACGCCGCGCCCGCGATGGTCGAGCTCGCCCGTGCCCGCGCCCACGAGAAGGGCTTGCGCACAGTGCAGTTCATGCAGGCCGCGGTGGATGAGGTCGTGCTCGATGAACCCCTGGATGCGGTGGTGGGCCGGTTGATCTTGATGCATCTACCGGACCCCGCCGCGACGCTGCGGCACCTCAGCTCCTTCGTGCGCCCCGGTGGGATCGTCGCGTTCTCGGAGAACGACATCACGGCGACGCGCAGCATCCCGGACATACCGTTGTTCAGACCGGTAGTGGAGGCGATCGTTCGCGCGTTCGAGGCCATGGGGCTCAGCGCCGCGTTCGGTAACACACTGCACAGCGTCTTCGCCGACGCGGGCCTGGGCGCCCCGCACCTCACCCAGGGCGCGCCGATCGGCACGGCCGCCGACACCGACCTGTTGGCGTATGCCGCGGAGGTGTGGCGGCTGGTGTCCCCGGTCGCCGAACAACACGGTTTCGCCATCGATATCGACATCGATACTTTCGTCGAGCGATTCAGTCAAGAAGCGCGTGAGGCCAACGCCCTCATCGCGATGGCCCCGATGATCACCGCATGGGCGCAGGTGCGGAAATGACGAGGACCATCGAAAACCAGTATTCGACCGGACTTTCGCGGCGCAGCATCGAGCGGGCCCTGACCGACGCCGGCAATGATCTGGCGAACCTGACGCCCGCCGACCTGGCCCCGCTCGAGGACTTCCACACCATGGGTCGCTTCGCCACCGGTCAACTGGTCGAGCTGACCGGGGTGACCCGTCAGAGCCGGGTTCTCGACGCCGGCAGCGGCATCGGCGGAACCGCCCGCTATGTCGCCGACCACTATGGGTGCCGGGTTGCCGCGGTGGACCTGACCGACGAGTACTGCGACACCGCGCGATGGCTGAATCGCCTTGTCGGACTGGACGACCTGATATCGGTTGACCGGGCCAGCGTCACCGAACTCCCCTTCGCCGAAGCGACATTCGACGTGGTGTTCAGTCAGCACGTTCAGATGAACGTGGCCGACAAGGCGCGACTGTATTCCGAAGCCCGCCGGGTGCTGACGAGTGGGGGCCGTCTGGCCCTGTGGGACATCGCGATTGGCGATCGCCGCGCTCTCGGCTTTCCGCTGCCCTGGGCCGACACGCCCGTCAACAGCCACCTGGTAACCGGCGATGAGCTGCGCACCCTCGTCGCATCCGCCGGGTTCGCGGTCGAACACTGGAACGACCTCACCGACCAGGCCACCGCCCTCATGCGAGCGTTGCTCGCCCAGCCACCTCAGCCACTGGGCCTGCACGCCTTCGTCGCCGACTTCGATCGCAAAGTCGGCAACCTCACCGAAGCGCTGTCAGACGGTCGACTTCGAGCCATTCAGGGCGTCGCGACGGCAATCGGCGGGTGAACGCTTGGCGACAGACATGGCGGCGTGGTGGAGTGGGTATCGGTTAAACCAGCCCCTACACCTGGAAGCGAGGACCGCCGGTGAGCTCAGCGCTGGGTCTGCCAGAGAAAGTGCGTGCTTGTCTGTTCGACCTCGACGGCGTGCTCACCGACACCGCCAGTGTGCACACCAAGGCCTGGAAGGCCATGTTCGACGCCTACCTGGCCGACCGGGCCAAGCGCACCGGCGAGGATTTCGTCCCCTTCGATGCGGCCGCCGACTACCGCGAATACGTGGACGGCAAGAAGCGCGAGGACGGGGTCAGGTCGTTTCTGGAAAGCCGCGGCATCCACCTGCCCGACGGCAGCCCCGACGATCCCGACGACGCCGAGACGATCTACGGCCTGGGCAACCGCAAGAACGACATGTTCCAGAAGGTCTTGAAGGAGGACGGCGTCAAGGTGTTCGACGGGTCGCGCCGTTACCTCGACGCGGTGTCGAAGGCGGGGCTGGGGATCGCGGTGGTGTCGTCGAGCGCCAACACCCGCGACGTCCTCGAGATCACCGGCCTGGACCGG
>DASTKA010000869.1:0-2276 GCA_035716165.1 Mycobacterium sp.
CACCCGCACGGTGGTGCCGATACATTCAATGGGCCAGCTGGTTTCTACACAGGAACGAGGCCGCCCATGGGATTCATGTCACCGGAACTTCCGGACGTCGATCGCAGAACCTGGCACACGCTGCCCCGGGCCACCCGACTGCAAGTCGTGACCCGGCACTGGGCGGAATACGGATTCGGGACACCGTACGCGGTGTATCTGCTGTACCTGCTCAAGATAGCCCTGTACATCGCCGTGCCGGCCGCGGTCATCTCGCTCACCCCCGGGCTCGGCGGGCTGAGCCGCATCGGTGACTGGTGGACGCAACCCATCGTGTACCAGAAGGTCGTCGTCTTCACGCTGCTGTTCGAGGTCCTGGGACTGGGCTGCGGATCCGGCCCGCTGACCGGGCGGTTCATGCCCCCGATCGGAGGCATCCTTTACTGGTTGCGGCCCAAGACAATTCGATTGCCGGCGTGGCCCGGCAAGGTTCCGTTCACCCGTGGTGACTCCCGCACCGTCTTCGACGTCGCGCTGTATGCCGTCGTTCTGATCGGCGGGGTCTGGGCGCTGTTGTCGCCGGGTCACGGCGGGCCGGTCACCGCCACCGGCGACGTCGGCCTGATCGACCCCGTCGTGGTGATCCCGACGATCGTCGCGTTGGCGCTGTTGGGTTTGCGCGACAAGACGATCTTCCTGGCCGCCCGCGGTGAACACTATTGGCTGAAGCTGTTCGTGTTCTTCTTCCCGTTCACCGACCAGATCGCGGCGTTCAAGATCATCATGCTGTGCCTGTGGTGGGGTGCGGCGACCTCCAAGCTCAACCACCATTTCCCGTACGTGGTGGCGGTGATGACGAGCAACAACGCGCTGCTGCGGCCCAAGCTGTTCGCCCCGATCAAGCACCTGCTCTACCGCGACCACGTCAACGACCTACGGCCCACCTGGTTGCCGAAGCTGATGGCGCATGTCGGTGGCACGACAGCGGAATTCATCGTTCCCACGGTTCTGGTGTTCGTCGCCGGCGATCAACCGTGGCGGTGGTTCCTGATCGGGTTCATGGTGGTCTTCCACCTCAACATCATTTCCAACCTCCCGATGGGAGTGCCGTTGGAGTGGAACGTGTTCTTCATCTTCTCGCTGTTCTACCTGTTCGGGCACTACGGCGGGATTCGTGCCACCGATCTTTCCTCGCCGCTGCTGCTGGCGCTCGTGGTGATCGTGGTGGCGATCGTGATCGCGGGAAACATGTTCCCCGAGAAGATTTCGTTCCTGCCGGCCATGCGCTACTACGCCGGCAACTGGGCCACCAGCCTGTGGTGCTTCCGGGCGGGTGCCGAGGAGAAGGCCGACGCCGAGATCGTCAAGAGCTCCGCGCTCGTCGTCAATCAGCTGGCAAGGCTCTACGACCCGGAGACCGCCGAAATCATGGCGGACAAGGTGGCGGCGTTCCGCGCGATGCATATTCACGGCCGGGCGCTCAATGGCCTGTTGCCGCGGGCGATCGGCAACGAGGCCGACTACAAGGTGCGCGAGGGTGAAATAGTCGCCGGGCCGCTCGTCGGGTGGAACTTCGGCGAGGGACACCTGCACAACGAGCAACTGCTCGAGGCGGTACAGCGGCGCTGCAACTTCGAGGACGGCGACCTCCGCGTGATCGTCCTCGAGGGTCAACCGATCCATATCCAAAAGCAGTGGTACCGCATCCTGGACGCCAAGACCGGATTGATCGAGGCGGGCTACGTCACCATCGAGGACATGGCGTCGCGCCAGCCGTGGCCCGAGCCGGGTGACGAATTTCCGGTTCACCTCACCACGCAACCCGTCGTTCACGGAGAGTCGTGACGAAGGCGGTCGTCGTCGGAGCCGGGCCCAACGGTCTGGCCGCGGCGATCCGGCTGGCCCGGGACGGCGTCGACGTCCAGGTGCTGGAGGCGCGCGAGACCGTCGGCGGCGGGGCACGCTCCGGTGAGCTGACGGTGCCCGGCGTCATCCACGACCACTGCTCGGCGTTTCACCCGCTGGGCATCGGTTCGCCGTTCTGGAAGCAGCTGGACCTGCCGCGCTACGGGCTGGCGTGGAAGTGGCCGGAGGTCGACTGCGCGCACCCACTCGACGACGGGACCGCGGGGGTGCTGTATCAATCGCTCGATGAAACGACGGCCGGCATGGGACCCGACGCCTCCCGGTGGCGCCGCGCGATCGGCGACCTTGCGGCAGGGTTCGACGCCCTGGCCGAAGACCTCCTGCGTCCCGTGCTCAACATTCCGCGTCACCCGGTTCGCCTCGCCGCCTTC
>DASTKA010000870.1:0-3048 GCA_035716165.1 Mycobacterium sp.
GGTGATCTCGAAGCGCGCCACTTTCGCCCTCATAGACGGCGCCGCTGAAGGCGCCACGGTGGGCGACACCGAAGTCCGTCGGATCGTGGTCGAGGAAGACGCCGAGCATTCCAGGTCCGTCGTCACGCATTCCGCCTCCGACCACGTGCGCGTTGAGCGCAATTGGCCTTCCCGCCTGGCGTTCCTGCGCGATCAGTCCAGTGCGGTACGCGGCGGCGAGATCGCGTGGGAGGTGACCAACGAGGAGTCCATCTACCCAGACCGAGATAGCGTTGACATCGAAGGGGTTGTCGGTTTCCGCCTTGAGCACTGCAACGACCGGTGCATCCACGCGGTCTGGAGGCGCACCGCCAACGATCCGCCAGAGGCTGTCCTGGTAGTGCGACTCTCCGACGACGTCGAGGTTCTCGTGGCCGCCGTGTACGGCTACTGGCGAAACCCGCTCGGACCGCGGAGAATGACCACTGCGCTGATCGCGTCGCCTCAATCCGAAGATCTTCACCGCGTGTTGCTCCCATCGCAGATGGTAGTGGGAAGGCCGGAAGTAAGTGCGGCGGTCGCCAACGGGCGTTCGTTCGCTCACTCGAGTGAGATTACCGAACACGGCGCCAAGCGAGGGTGGTCTCGCCCACCGCACCGGCGGCGACCGCCCATCCTTCCGGGCGCTCCCATACCAAATTGCTCGCCAAGCAATATGGGAGTGTGGTTCGGATTGTGGGAGGTCAACAGCTCCAGACTTCCTTGTTCCCGGTGTTCAATGGGGTGCGCCGGACAGTGTCGAGCGACTGTACGGTAGAGCCGGGCCGGGTCTGACTTATCCTTATTCTGACCCCGCTGTGGGTGGCCTTCGTTCGAAGTGTCGACCCCGGTTTCCGGCTCTTGAGACCGGCCTGACTGGATAGGAGCGTTGTCGTTGTCCCTACCGGGAATTGTCGACCGGTCTCGCTCATCAACCTATCACCACGGAGGGCGCCGGTGATGCAGCGATTGGCGGAGGCACGGGGCAACATGGTGGGCATCGACCCGCACAAGCGAACGCTATCGGCGGCCGTCGTCGACGAGCGTGGCGGCGTTGTTGCGGTGGCTCACTACAGGGTGTCCGGCGAAGGCCATCGCGCCTTGGAAGCGTGGGCATTGAGCTCCGGGCCGGTGCTGCGCTGGGGCGTGGAGGGAGCGAGCGGTCTCGGCCGGCATACCGCGATCTTTCTCTGTCGGCGCGACCACGATGTCCGCGACGTCAACCCGACGCGGACTGCAGCCCGTGCGCGTGGTCGCTACCAGGGCAAGACCGACGTGTTGGACTGCGGACGGATCGCTCGCGAGACACTGGCGGCTGCCGACCTGCCGCGAGCCTTCAAGCGAGCCGGAGATGACAGCGGCCCGGAGGAGACGAGCGAGCTTTTGTCCTTGTGGCACAACGCGCGGCGCTCGTTGCTCAAGACACGGCAGCATCTGCTGAACGAATCCGAAGCCCTGCTCAACCAGCTGCCCGACGAGCTGCGAGGTGGCCTGCCAGCGCGGAAGGCAGTGCGGCCGCGTCTGGATGCGCTGCAACGGCAGACCGCGGCGCCCTCCGATGCGGCCACCGCTCTGCGCCTGCAGCTGCTCGAAGAGCACCACAGGGACATCCTCGAGCTCGACCGGCGCGAGCGCGAGATCACCGCGCGGCTGGCTGACCTGGTCACCCGCACCGGATCCACCCTGGGGCAACTCGTTGGACTCGACACGCGCACCGTGAGCGAGCTGCTGATCGAGGTCGGTGATCCCCGTCGCTTCACCGAGGGTGGCTTTGGACGCTTCAGTGGGACCGCTCCGATACCCGCGTCCTCCGGTGAGGGATCAGGCGAGCCGATTCGTCACCGGCTCAACCGCGGCGGCAACCGCCGCATCAACGCCGTGCTGCACCGCATGGCGGTCACCCAGCTGCGCTGTGACCCGCGAGCGCAGCGCCTCCGAGACGACGCCCGGAGCCGCGGCCACACCCGCCGCGGGGCGGTCCGCATCGTGCGACGGCACCTCGCCGCCGTGGTCTATCGGCGGATGATCCGCGATCTTCGGGCCGGCGCCCCGCCTCCAGCCGTCGCCCCTTGACACATAGGAGCTTCGAAATTCGAACTTTTCACACCGGAATCCGGCCGACCCTACGCGCCAATGGCTCCCAACGGCCTAATGAGAGGCCCGTTCCGCTCAGCGGACGTGTGGTCGACGCTCGGGGGGCTTCGGATGGTGCCGGCCGAGCCATGGCGGCGGGTGGCCGACGCCTTCGGTCGCAGGTCGGCGACACCCACATGCTTCGCTCAGGTGACCGCCCTCTTCAGCAGCTTGGCGATCTTCGCCTCGTCGGCGATGGTCAACGTCTTGAGCGCGTAGTAAGTCGGCCACATCTCACCATCGTCGAGGTTGGCCTCATCGGTGAACCCGAGGGTGGCGTAGCGCGCCTTGAATTTTCCGGCGCTTTGGAAGAAACAGACGACGTTGCCGTCTCTGGCGTACGCGGGCATCCCGTACCAGGTCTTAGGCGCAAGCTGCGGTGCGGCCGAGACGATGAGCTTGTGGAGCCGTTCGGCCATCTTGCGATCGGACGGCGGCATCTCGGCGATCCTGGCCAGACAGTCAGCTTCGGCCTCGGCCTTGCTGCCACTCGCCTTTCGTTCCTTGATCAGCTCCTTCATCGCCGCCTTCTCTTCGGCGGTGAATACCTTGGAGGCGGCGCCGCGGGCGGGCTTCTTCGTTGCTGCCATTTCAGTGCTCCTTCGAAAGTCCCTATGGGTTCGCGGCCATCCTAACGTCGGCGCCGGCAGGCCGCGATGGGGGCAACGGGGGCTCTCGGGTCATTCAAACCCGCCGCCGAACACGCACACGCCGGCGTCCTTGGCCTCCTGGGCCACCGCGTGCGGAGCCTCGGCCACGTCGGGCCGTTCCTCCTCGGGAAAGGTCACCGCGCCGCCACGAACGAGATCAGGTATTGCGTCATCGTATGAATCCTTGTCCCAGCGGCCTCATCCGGCCCCATCTCACCCCCGCTGCGAACGCCTCGCTCCGGACCGA
>DASTKA010000871.1:0-5050 GCA_035716165.1 Mycobacterium sp.
CGATGGCGGATATCGCGAAGGCGATGACGTCCAAGGCGTCCGCACTGACCGAGGACAAAGCGGAGAAGTTCACCGCGATCGCGGCCAGCGCCTACTGCCCGGACGCGATCTCGTCGACCCCCACGACGACGGCCGCCAGCTCGTAGGCGACAGCGCCCCGTGCGCACGGACGACGCAGTGGCGAAGATCGCGGCCGAAAGCCACCACGGCATCATGCCCGCACGACGCACCGGAAGCCGATGTGGCTCATGCCGGTATCGATGGGTTGCGGTCTGCGCGCGGCTGGTCGGTACCGCTGACAGTAACTGTCCGCGCACAAGAACGAACCGCCCTTGATCACCTTCCGCGGTATCCGGAACTGCGGCTGGGCTGGGTCATAGCTATCCGCCGCACAACAGGGCTCGCCGGCACGCGTTTCGGCATACCAGTCGGTCGTCCATTCCCACACATTGCCGGCCATGTCGAAAAGGCCGTAACCGTTGGGCGGGAAGCTGCCCACCGGCGTGGTGCGCCCGTAGCCGGGGTCGGGGCGCCAGGGGAAGTCGCCGTGCCAGTAGTTGGCCAGGCGCTGGCCCGGTTGCGCGGGCTGGTCGCCCCAGGTGTAGGCCGTTCGCTCGAGGCCACCGCGGGCCGCGGTCTCCCATTCCGCCTCGGTCGGCAGGGAGCGCCCGGCCCACGTCGCGTACGCCCGGGCGTCCTCATACGCGACGTGCACGACGGGATGGTCGGCCCGCTTGGCAATCGAGGAACCCGGCCCCACCGGGTGGCGCCACGACGCCCCGGGCGTCCACGCCCACCACTGGCTCAGATGGCGGAGGTCGACCGGGCCGCTGGTCCGCCTGAACACCATCGATCCCGGCTGTAGGTTCTCTTTCGGTGCGCCGGGATATCGCGCGGGATCCAGTGCTTGCTCGGCGACCGTGACATACCCTGTGGCGGCGACGAATTCGGCAAATTCTGCATTCGTGACCGGGTGGGCCTCGATCGAGAAGCCCGCCACGCTGACCGAATGCGAAGGGGCTTCCTCCGGATAGTGTCCATCGGAGCCCAGAACCGCGGTCTGCGCGGGACTCCAAATCAGATCGTCAGTCAAATACGGACTTCCAATCATCGCGCATGCTGACGACCGTCCAATCCTTCTGCCCGGCCATCTCGAGCGCCCTCTCCGCTCCCCCGGCGTAAGCGAATTCGCGCTCGGCGTCGTCGTGGCGGATGAGCAGTCGCAGCGACGGCGTCGCCGGTGTGCCGGTGAACTCCAGCATCTCGATATCGCCGTTGGAATTGCCCGCCGCCAGGATTGGGCGGCGCCCGATCCGGCTCCACAGCCGCACCGGCTTCACCGAGCCCTCGTCGAGGAATTCCGGCTGCTCCGTGGTGAACAGGTTGCCGTCCCGGTACGTCAGGCCCACCGAGCTGCCCACCACCCGCTCGGGCGGAATCCCGTAGAGCATGCCGGTGATCGGCCGCATGAAATCGCGCGCGCCGCCGGAGACGATGAAGGTCGTGAAACCGTGGGCCTCCAGGTAGCGCAGCAACTCCACCATGGGCCGGTAGCCGCACGAGGTGTACGGCCGTGCCAGCGTCGGGTGCTTGGCGTCGCGAAAGAACGCCTCGACCCGGGCGCGGTGTTCCTCCACGGTGATCGCCGCATGGGCGGAAAGTATCGCCGCCACAAGCGGTTTGAGCTCGGAGTCATCTCCCTGATTGTGCTTCGCCACCGCATCGGCCAGCCAGGTCAGGTCGCCGTGGTATGCGCCCTTGTACGGCTCGCGCTCCCGTAGGCTCGGGTCCGCCGTTGCCTGCTCGGCGAATCGGCGCACCAGGAAGTCGAGCTGGATGTACATTGGCTTCTCGCACCACAGCGTGCCGTCATTGTCGAACACCGCCACGCGGGCGTCCGGCTCAACGAAATCGCTTGAGCCTTCGCGTGTTACGCGGTGGACGAAGTCGACGATCGCCGATTGCGCCGGCCCGTCGTTCCACGAGCTGAGCGTCGGCGTCACTTACCGCGGGACGCGAGGAATTCGTTGAGCTGTTCCACCGCGTGGTCGATCGTGAACGATGCCGGCTTGGCCCGCGGCGGGAACTCCGTGAATGTCTCCAGGAACCGGTTCACCAGCGCCACACCGAAAAACGCCATAAAGATCCGATCGATCAGCCAATCCCAGTAGGTGTTCGAGGTGATGTCGGCCTGCTCGAACGGGTCGGTGCGCAGGTTGAACATCTTCGGCGCCCGCAACGGCGTGAACGGCTCGAACCAGATCTGCAGCGTGCCCGCGCAGCGCTGCTCCATGAACACCAGCTTCCAGTTGTCGTATCGGATGCCCAGCACGTCGCAATCGTCGGAGAAGTAGATCATGCCCTTGCGCGGGCTTTCGGCGACCTCACCGGTCAGGTAAGGCAGCAGGTTGTAACCGTCGATGTGGGCTTTGAACCGTTTATCCCCGACCTGGTGGCCCTTCTTGAGCTTGTCGACGATGTCCGGGTCACCGGCGGCGGCGAGGAAGGTCGGCAACCAGTCGTGGTGCTGGATGATCTCGTTGGACACCGCGCCCGCCGGGATCTTTCCCGGCCAGCGAATGACTTCGGGCACCCGGAACGCGCCCTCCCAGTTGGTGTTCTTCTCGCTGCGAAACGGCGTGGTCGCCCCGTCGGGCCAGCTGTTGGAGTGCGGGCCGTTGTCGGTGCTGTAGATGACGATGGTGTCGTCGGCGATGCCGAGCTCGTCGAGCGCGTTCAGCAGCTGGCCGACGTTGCGGTCGTGGTCGATCATCGTGTCGTGATACGGCGACTGCCAGCGCCCGGCCTGCCCGAGCGAGTCTGGTTTGGGATGCGTCCGGAAATGCATGTGCGTGGTGTTCATCCACACGAAAAACGGGGTGTCGGCCGCGTGCTGGTGCTTGATGAAGTCGATGCACGCCGCGGTGAACTCGTCGTCGACGGTCTCCATCCGCTTCTTGGTCAGCGGCCCGGTGTCCTCGATGCGTTGCTTTCCCACCGGCCCGTAACGCTCGTCTGCCTCACCGCTGTCCTGTTCGGTGGCCCAGGAGTGGATCACCCCGCGGGGCAGCAGCGCCTTGCGCAGCAGCGGCGCCTCCTGCTCGCTGGGATAGTCGGGGTGCTCGGGCTCTTCCTCGGCGTTCAGGTGATAGAGGTTGCCGAAGAATTCGTCGAAGCCATGCACCGTCGGTAGGTGTTTGTTGAGGTCGCCGAGATGGTTCTTGCCGAACTGGCCGGTCGCATAGCCGAGCGGTTTCAACAGCTCGGCGATCGTCGGATCGTCGGCCGACAGTCCCACGTCCACACCGGGCATGCCGACCTTGGAAAGTCCGGTGCGGTAAACGCTTTGGCCCGTGATGAACGACGCCCGCCCGGCGGTGCAGCTCTGCTCGCCATACGAATCGGTGAACAGCATGCCCTCGGCGGCTATCCGGTCGATGTTCGGGGTTCGATAGCCCATGAGCCCCTGGCTGTAGCAACTCAGGTTAGTGATCCCGATGTCGTCACCCCAGATGACGAGAATGTTCGGCCTTGCACCCGGCATCATGGCCTCCTTCGCCGACGCTGCGGTCAAATCTAGGAGGTTTAAATGGTTTAAGGTGACACTTTGCCGTCGGTTCACGGAAACTTCCCGATTTCCCTACGGAATCAAGGCGATTCCTGGCAGACGGGGGGTTCACGCCAGAACCGGGTCAAGCGGCGGCAGGCGTTAAGCAGCCCGGCCGATCAGTTGGCTTGGTCGAATCGCTGGCGTTGTCGAACTCCATACGCCGCCGCCTTAACGACGTCGTCATCCTCCATCCCCGATCCCAAAGCTCCACCCAACGTGGCTATCGCCGCCACCAGCCAGGACATCAGTAACAAGGTTGAGAGGCTGACGGGATGGCCGATGTTTTTCGCGACCATTTGCGGGGGAAGCGTCCACCAGGCGGTCAGCAGCAGCAGGAGGAACAACCCGGCGTGGAAAACCATCACGCCGATTAGCAGGGTGACGACAGTAGAAGCGTTGTACAACACCGCGCGTTCACGCTTCTCGGCCGAATGCGGGCGTTCCCATAACTTGTGTTCGATGATGAGCCAGGCGATCAGCGCTGCAGTCGCCAAGATCGTTGCTGTGCCCAGTCGCCAGGGACCCATAGTGTCGGAGAGCTGCCAGATCGTCGGATAAGCAAGGCTTATTGCCCCGGTGGCGAACGCCGCCATCATCACCTTCGACATGCCAGTGACCAGTCGCCAGGGTCGATTTGCGTAAACCATCCCACTAGCAGCCTCAGACGTGACAGGGCTGTCGGCCCGACGTAGCGGACAACATCGTCGTCCTGTGTCCGCATCAGCCGCTTCATCGACGGATTGTGCTTGTCCGACTGGTCCGTCAACTCGGCCACGACGGTCCGCGCCAAGTTCCTCACCCGGCGATCGATGAACACACCACCGATGCCGGGAATGGAAATCACTCCGAGTCGGCCAGACGTGCTGATGTCGGCTATCACCGGTGCCGTGCCCTGACGTCGGGGCAGGTCCGTCAGGTAGATCACAATGTCTTCCGTCTCGCCACCCGGGTCGATGGTGCAGACCACTTCTGAGACTTCGGCATGCTCGTCGATCGGGTAGGCGTGACGGCGCACCGATACGTCCCACTTGTCGCCGGCGGATGCCCAGTCCGTGAGCGCATTAGGCAGCGAATCAGACAGACGTTCGGCAATCGCCGCAGGCGCGCCGGGATCGGCGACAAGCAAGATCGACGATGGCTCGTTTGGCATCGTCTTCGCCTACCCCCGCTCTAAGCGGCCAAACGTCTCGCGTCGTCGACGCCCGAGCCGGTCGCGGTCGCGCCCGCAAAACCGGAACGGGTTCTGATGAGCACTACCACTTCATCCCCGTCAGGAGTCGCGAGCGTCGTCTGGTCATGAAGGTGTCCACAGCCGCGAAAGCGCTCGGCGAACGCTGGCGGGAGTAACCCCTTCCGACGAATAGGTGGTGCTCAAGGAGGAGTAGCTGAGCCTCGACGGGCATCTCGTCCGGGTATGTCATCATCGGCCTCCCTCCTGCG
>DASTKA010000872.1:0-3556 GCA_035716165.1 Mycobacterium sp.
TCGGGTGATCGACGCCGCCGCGCAGGCCGGCGTCAAGCGGTTCGTGATGGTGTCGTACTTCGGCGCCGGCCCGAATCATGGTGTACCGCCCGACGATCCGTTCTTCCCCTACGCGGAGTCCAAGGCGGCGGCGGACGCCCACCTGCGCGCCAGCGACCTGGACTGGACGGTGCTCGGACCCGGCTGGCTCACCTCCGAGCCCGCAACTGGACGAATCGAGATCGACGGGGAAATGCGCGAAGTCTCGCGTGCGGACGTCGCACTCGTCATAGCCGCCGCATTGGCGGAAGATGCCACGATCCGCCGAACCATCGAGTTCAACAACGGCGACGTCCCGATCGCGGAGGCGTTGGCGAGCTGACTAACCTGCGGGGCAGCGCTCGGGCTGCGCGGTCACTCTGGCGTGGCAGTCGACGGTGACTGGTCCGACACCAGTTCGACGGGAACGTCGTCGGCCCACGGTTGGCGGACGACCATGTCCGCCACCCGAACGATGCCGCGCTCGAACTCACCGGTCGCCGCGTCGACCAACCGATACGCCTGCGTCTGCTTGTGAATCGGTTGCGCGTCAAGCAGAACCACGCGGACCTCGCCGGGCTCGAAGTGGCAGCGCTCCTGCAGGGCGGCGATCAGCTGCTCGTTGTGCATGTGGCCGTCACCGAAATTCCAGCCGATCGCGGTGCTGCAGATTCGCTCGCCGTCGGTGATGACGTAGTCGTCCTCGTTCTGCCCCGCCATGGCCCGGTGCGCGAGCGTGAACAGCGCCCGGCCGTGAGTGTTGAAGCCGCGGAACGCATATCCCATGTAGATCGGGATCTGCGCCGCCTCGGGGCTGCCGTAGAACCGCTCCAGCTGCGCCTGCGGCATGCTCGCGATCGCCACGATGCCCCGGCTGATCTTGTCACTGGCGGAGGGCTTGATGCACCACAGTGTGGTATCCCAGTTGCCGGCGTAATAACGCATCCCGGGCAGGAACGAGATCTTGCGCGGGAACATGTTGCCCAGCAAGACTATTCCCGCGATCACCACGAACAATACCGCCACCACCACGGGGTGCTTGAGGTCGCGCAGCCCAATGTGGGTGTGCGCGACGAACAACGACAACACGCCGAAGATCATGAAGACATTCCACTCCAGCGGAACGCCCATCGGGATCGAGACGAGGATCCCCAAGTGGAAACAGACCATCACGACGGCGGCGATCGTGACCGGCAAGCCCCCATGACAGAAGAAGAGCGGTAACGGCACCAACATCTCGATCGCGGTGCTCAGGTGCGCCAGCCATCGCGACAGCCGTCCCGGCCGCAGATCATCCGGGAAGCGCTCGAAGAAGCGGCGTTTCAGCCAGCGGGGGCGCACCAGGGGGTTGTTGGACATCATCGTGGAGATCACGAACGGAAAGTGTTTGTTGAGTTTGGATGTGGCGGCGCCCATCCAGATCACGAGGAAGACCACCTTGGACCCGACGATCATGTCGGGCGCGCCGAACAGGAACGTCACCGCCATGGTGGCGTAGACCTCTCCCCGCGCGGCCAGGAAGATCACCTTGTCGCGCAGACTAACCACCGCCAGCAGCAACAGGATCAACACGACCTTCCACGTGGGAAGGAGCCCGATCTTGGTGCCCAATTCGGGCATCGGGCCGGTGCCGTCGGCGAACAGCGCCGCCAGGGTCACCAGCAGGAAGAGCCCGTACAGCGCGACGTCGACCGGCTTGCGCTTGGTGCCCTTGGTCAGCGGGACCCGGTCCGGCCACGGTGGCAGCCGGATGGTGCCGAAGCGCATCCAGTACAGAATCGAGCCCATCGGCGGAAAGAACCGGTTGTTCAACGGCCCGAATCCGCAACCCAGCCCGATCACCTCGAAGAGCATCGTGTAGAGCACGACCTTCTCGAACACGATCGGCTCCGACCACCACGACGCGACGTGGGTGAACCCGCCGAGGCCGCTGGTGGCCGACGCGAACAGCCAGGCGCCGAGGATGTAGAGCAGGATTTTGACGACATAGAACAGGTGGAGCACGACCGGCGTGCCGAATCCCACCTCGGCCCAGTGCTTGGCCATTGGCCGGATCTTGTCGCTGCGGGTGCCCTTGCTCCATTCGGCCATGTCGAGCTGCGGCAGCTCGGGCTTCAGAAATCCCATGGTTTCACAGACTAGAACGTGTTCTAGGGGTGCGCCCTGTAACCATGAGAAGAAACCTTCGCGCGCGAACGGGGGCGGAAATCTGTGTTAACCGGCCACCGCCGGCGCGCGGCCCGTGTAGTTTGCTGCTGGGGTGGACGAGGTTGAGGAGCCAGCCGTGTCTGAGGCCGATTATTGCGTGGTCGGAGCGGGTTTCGCCGGTTTGACGGCCGCGTTGCGGCTCAAACAAGCCGGCCATTCGGTGGCCTTGCTGGAGGCGCGGGATCGGGTAGGTGGCCGCACCTTCACCGAAACCCGAGCGGACGGTACCTGGGTCGACCGCGGCGGCGCGTGGATCGGTCCGGGGCAGGACCGGATCTATGCGTTGATGAACGAGTTCGGCGTGCCGGAGTACAAGCAGCACAACGACGGTGACGCGATGATGATCGTCGGCGGCAAGAAGCACCGCTACGGCGGCACTATCCCGTGGACGGTCAGCCCCTGGGCGGTCGCCAATCTCGGGATCGGTTTGGCCGCCATCGAAAAGATGTGCAAAACGATTCCGCGCGAAGCCCCGTGGGAGGCGAAGAAGGCCCAGGAGTGGGACCGAATCAGCATTGGGCAGTGGATCGAAAAGAATTCCATGTCCAAGGAGGCCGCCAAGATGCTGGACATGGCCTTCGCCGGCCTGTACACCTCGGCGGCGTCTGAGACGTCGTTGCTGTGGGGGTTGCTGCAGACGGCCTCCGCCGGCGGGCTCACCTTTGCGATTTCGGGGAAGGGTGGCTCACAAGACGCCCGCCCGGTCGGCGGCATGGGTGCCCTACACCGCCCGATGATGGGCGAGCTCGGCGACGCTCTGCACCTCTCGCAGCCGGTCCGGGAGATCGCCCAGGATGCCGACGGTGTCACAGTCACCGCGGCCGACCTGACGGTGCGGGCGCGGCGAGCCATCGTCGCGATCCCGCTGGCGATCGCCGCCTCGATCCACTACGAGCCGATGCTCCCGGTGGACCGGGCATTCCTGCACCAGCGCATGCCGAGCGGCGCCGTCATCAAGACCTCGATCTTCTACGACGAGCCGTTCTGGCGTGCCGACGGATTCTCCGGCCAGTCAGCCTCGCCGGGATCCCCGGCCACCTTGACCATCGACGCCTGTACCGACACTGGGACCCCGGGAATCATGTGCGTGATCACCGAAGGACCCGCGGCGCGCCGCCTGACACAGCTCGACGAGGCCGAGCGCAAAGCGCTGGTCATCGGCGAACTCGTCGACCGGTTCGGCGAAAAGGCGAAAGCGGCAATGGAATTCCACGAACAGAACTGGACTGTGGACCGGTATTCCGGTGGCGGAATGATCGGCCACGCCCCCACCGGTGTGCTGACCGAATACGGCTATACGCTGCGCCGGCCCTGCGGCCGGATCCATTGG
>DASTKA010000873.1:0-3610 GCA_035716165.1 Mycobacterium sp.
AGGTGACGTTGGCCGTGGGATACAGCCCGCCCGAGGCGGGCAGGTCGGCCTGCAGCGTGTAGCGCCCGATGCCCACCAGGGTCGGGATCTGCAGGTAGTACACCCCGAGCACGAGCAGCGAGATGACGGTCAGGATCCCGAAGGCGATCAGCTGGCGTCGGATGAAGGGAGTCAGCAATTCCTGTCCCCCCTTTCCACCAGCGGTCCACCCGGTGCGTCATTCGGGTTCGGCGTGTAGCGCACGTCCGGGATCATCGTCTCCGGGTCGCGCCCGAACGACTGCTCGAGCGCCCGCAGGGCTCCCGACAATCCGGTCCCCGTGAGGAACGCGTTGTCGACGGCGCTGTAGGTCACGTCGAGCGTCAGCGAGATGTTGATGTAGTCGCCGCGGAAGATCTTCGGGACCGTGTCGATGTCGAACGGCTGGGTGAGGATCAACTTCAGCGCGCCGATCAGGTACGGCGAGGCCCGGCCCAGTTCCTTCAGCGGACACTGCAGCGCCTGCAGATCGGTGTGCAGCGGCCCGCGCGCCTCCGACAGATACTTGTCGGCGGCCTCGCTGAGGCGTCCCACCGAGTCAACGGCGTCGATCAAGTGCTGTTGGTAGGTCTTGTCCGCGAAAAACTTGATCAGCGGCGGGATGTCGGTGAGCGCCCGATCGAGGACGTCGGCCCTGCCGCCCACATAGGTCAGCAGCCGGTCGGTGGAGTCGATGGCGTGCGTGATGTCATCGCGCTGCTGGTTGAGCTGATTGGTGAACGTGTCGAGCTTCCCGAGCACGGCACGGATCTGGTCTGCACGCCCGTTGAAGATGTTGTAGACCTCGTTCTGCAGCACCTCCAGGTTGGGGATGCCACCGCCGCGCAGGATCAGCGACAGGCTGGCCAGCGTCTGCTCGGTCGTGGGATACGAAGTCGAATTCTTCAGCGGAATGGTGTCGCCGTTCTTCAGCAATTCGGGCGACGGGTTCGGCGGCGCGGCAAGTTCGACGTGCTGAGAACCCAGCAGCGACGTCTGGCCGATCCTCGCGGTGGCGTTCTTCGGCAGCTTGACGCTGTTGCTCACGCCGAGCGTCAAAGTGGCGATCCAGTTCTTCAGGTTGATCGCCTTGATCGAGCCGACGAAGACGTCGGCCACCATCACCTTGCTGTTGCCGTTGATCGCCAGGGTGTCGGGCACCTGGACATAAATGGTCATGGCCCCTGACCCGCTGCCAGGGCCCCCCGGAATCGAGACCTGGGAGATGCCCTTCCAGCCACACGAGCTCAACACCGTCGCGGCCACCAGCAAGGTCAGCCCCTGCCAGGCCCGATGGCGGATCAGCCGAAGCGCGCCCCTCTGGGGCCGACGGTTCGGCTTGCTCCTCGCGCGTAACGCGCTCGTCGCGCCCCTCACTGGCCACCTCCAAAGTCAGCGGGTACTGGGGGGCCACCCGCGTTCGGCGCGGGCGCGGACACCGGCGCCGGCGTCGGAGCGACCGGCCCCGGAACCACGTCCGGCCCTGGCGGCGGCGGCGGGATGGGAACTCGCGGCGGGATCTGGCCGATGACGGGCGCGATCGGATTCTCGTCGTAGGCGTTCGGCGGGCCCGGCGGGGTCTGCAGGGTCGACTGGACCGGGGCGATGTTCGGCCCGCCCATCAGCTCGTTCAGCGAGTCCGGGGTCATCAGGCCCGCGGTGATCGGACCGACCTGCTGCCCCTGCATGCCCTGGGCGACGATCCACCCCGGCTGGGTGTTGCGGTGCGACGTCGGGGTGTCCGGCGACCAGATGCCCGGGACGGTGGTGTCCTTGTATCCGTTCGGCGGGTGCAGCCGGTCCTCCGAATAGGCGACTTCCTTGGGCAGCGTCTCCGCCGTGCTGAACAGGTTCAAGCCGAACGGCGGGTAGTTGAACTTGATCGCGTCGAGAATCGGCGCGAGGTATTGGGCGCCTAGTTCGGCCGACTCCTGGTAGCCCAACCGGCTACCGGCCTGGATCGCACTACAGATGAACTGCATCGGGTTGGCGAAGTTGGTGATCGATGGGATGGCGACCACCGACCCGTGCGACGGGTGATAGATCTGGTTGATATTCGCCGCGGCGGTCGGCAACACATGCAGCGCGGTCTCCAGCCCGTTCAGCGGGTCGGGTTGCAGCAGCGAATTCGTCACGGTCTCGAGATTGTTGATGTCATGGGTCAGGACCTCGCGGTTCTGGTCCAGCCAGGGACGCAGGGTGGTGAGCAGGCTGTCGAACTGCTCGATCGCGTTGGCCAGGTCGTTGTCGGAATGGGCGAGGTGCGTGGTGAGCTCGGCCAGGTTCTGGTTGAGCGCGACGAACTGCTGGTCGTCCTGGTGCAGCGCGTTGACGAACAACGCCAGGCTGCGCACCACCGCGAAGAAGTCGCCGCGACCCTCGTTCAACGCGGTCAACGCCTGCGACAGGCTGCTCAACGTGTTGTTGATCTGCTTGCCCTTGCCGGCCAGTCCATTGGCGAACGACTCGATGACCTCACCGAACGGGCCCTTCGGTTGCTCGGGCGTCGGGCCCAACTTCGAGATGATGTTGGTGATGCTGTTGCGCAGCTCGTCCCACTCCACCGGCACTTGGGTACGCTCCACCGGGATGACCGCGCCGTCGGCCAGCACCGGACCGCCCTTGTAGGCCGGCTCCAGCTGGATGGCCCGCGACGCCACCAGGGTCGGGTTGAGGATCACCGCCGAGGCGTTGGCCGGAACCCGGTACTGGTTCTCGTAGTGGAAGGTGACCTTCATCTTGTCGCCGCTGGGCTCGATCTTGTCGATCGCGCCCACCCGCAAGCCCATGATCTGGACTTTGTCGCCCGCGTACAGCGCGTTCGCCGCGGGGAAGTAGGCCACCACGGTGTTGGTGGTCAGCTTTTGGTAGAGCTGCCAGCCGACGTAGCCGACGACGAGCGCCAGAACCACCACCAGCGATCCGATGATCACCGTCGCCCGCGTCAGCTTCGGCAGCCGAATGTTGCGAATGTCAAAGGCGGTACTCAATTCTGGCTACCTCCCCCCGCTGCGCCGCTGCCTCCGGTTCCGCCGGGGTTGATGAAGGGCGCCGGCAGCTGGTTGCCCGGCCCGGGTGGCGCGGGCGGACCAGGCGGCAAGCCCGGCGCGAACGTCGACGGCGGCGGTGTCGGTCCGGCCGGCGCCAGGTTCTCGGTGCGAGCGCCCGGGGGTGCCTGTGCCGGCAACGGCACCGGAGTTCCCGGGACGTCCGGCGGCGGATCACCCGGCCGGCCCGCGATCGGCATGCCCGGCGTCGGCGGCAGGCCGGCGGGGTTGGGCGGCGACGTCATCACGTCGACCGGCGCGGGGAAGCCCGGCCCACCGAATGGGCCTGACGCCGCACCCGCACACGGCAACGGGTTCCACGGCCGCGGCAGACCCTGGTCCCCAACGGTGACATTGCCGCCCGGGTTAGCCGGCGTGTACGAGCACGGCGATCCGGGTGGGACGGCCGGACCCGGGTGATCCGGCGTGCCCTCGAGCACCGGCGGTGCCGGCGGCGGCGCGCCGTTGGGGAACCGGGTGCCGTTGGGGTCGGGCCACCGGAATTCCGGCAATCCCGCGCTGCGCCAGAAGTTCTCCGGATCGAT
>DASTKA010000874.1:0-3635 GCA_035716165.1 Mycobacterium sp.
TCCGCGGTGACCAGTCGCTCGGGGTGGGCGTAGGCCGACAAAGTCGGGTTCGGATCGGGTGGTAATGCCACGCTGTCGAGCCTACCGCCAGGGCTGGTTGGCGGCCCACAGCGCGGATACCGACAGCCCCACCCGCCCCAGCAGCGACCGCAGCAGCGGCAGGCTGACGCCGATCACGTTCGACGGGTCGCCGTCGATGCCGTCGACGAACCAGCCCCCGAGGCCGTCCAGGGTGAACCCGCCGGCGACGTGCCACGGTTCCCCATGGGCGACGTACGCCCGCAGGTCCGCATCCGACGGTGTCGCGAAATGCACCGTGGTGCTTAGTGATTCGACTTCGCCGTGGGCGATAACGCCGTCGCGCAGCCGCAGCAGGCAGTGCCCGGTGTGCAGCTCGCCGGAGCGGCCGCCCATCAGGCGCCACTGGGTCGCGGCCGCCTCGGCCGTTCCGGGTTTGCCGCACAGCCGGCCGTCGATGGACAGCATCGAATCACAGCCGATGACAACGCAATCGGCCGCGACGTCACCGTCGAGCTCGCCGGCCACCTGTTCGGCCTTGGCTTGGGCCAGAGCGCACACCACGGCGCCCGGGGACGCGTCGGGACCCAGCGTGGCGGCGATGGCATCCTCGTCGACGCCGGAGACCACGACCAGCGGGTCGACGCCGGCCTGGCGCAGCACCTTGAGCCGGCCGCTGGAGGCCGACGCCAGCACCAGGCGGGTCAATGCCTCATGTGGGTCATTTGCTGGAACGTGAGCCGCTGATAGTTGGTCATCGCGAAACGCAGCCGGTCGACCGGGAGGCCCCAGCGGGTCCGCTCGGGCTGCTCGGGCTCCGGCGCGCCGCCGGCGCAACCCAGCACCGCGACCAGGGCGGCCACCTCCTCGAGGGTGGGCTCACCCCTGAGGATCTGGATGTGCGGCTCGTGCGGGTGGGCCCCGGCCACGGCGTCGGTCGTCGCGTCGTCGGTCTGCTCGGTCACTCGGGCTGAATT
Organism: Mycobacterium sp.; assembly: GCA_035716165.1. Lineage (GTDB taxonomy): Bacteria > Actinomycetota > Actinomycetes > Mycobacteriales > Mycobacteriaceae > Mycobacterium. Next base: position 996 of record DASTKA010000874.1, read on the forward strand.
GTTCGTCTCGTTCCCGTCACTCACTTCGTTCGTTCCGCTCAGTCGACTCACAGTGGGATGTTCCCGTGCTTCTTGGGGGGCAGGTGGGAGATCTTGCGTTCCAGCAGCCGCAGCGCGGTTCCGATGTAACCGCGGGTGTGCGACGGCGGGATCACCGCGTCGACGTAACCCCGCTCGGCGGCGACGTAGGGGTTGACCAGGGTGTCCTCGTACTCCTGCTGCAATTGCAGCCGCAGCGCGTCGACGTCCTTGCCCTCCTTGGCCGCCTCGCTCAGCTGTTTGCGGTAGACGAACCCGACCGCACCCGAGGCGCCCATCACGGCGATCTGCGCCGACGGCCACGCCAGGTTGACGTCGCAGCCCATGTCCTTGGAACCCATGACGCAGTAGGCGCCGCCATAGGCCTTGCGGGTGATGACGGTGATCTTGGGGACCGTGGCCTCGCCGTAGGCGAACAGCAGCTTGGCGCCGCGGCGGATGATGCCGTTGTACTCCTGGCCGGTGCCCGGCAGAAAGCCCGGGACGTCCACCAGCATGATGATCGGGATGTTGAAGCAGTCGCAGGTCCGCACGAACCGGGCCGCCTTCTCCGAGGCGTTGATGTCCAGGCAGCCGGCGAACTGGGTCGGCTGGTTGGCCACGATCCCGACCGGCCGGCCTTCGATGCGGCCGAATCCGACGACGATGTTCTGCGCGTAACCGGCCTGGATCTCCAGGAACTCGTCATCGTCGAGGATGCGGGTGATCACCTCGTGCATGTCGTAGGGCTGGTTGGGCGAGTCCGGGATCAACGTGTCCAGCTCGAGGTCCTCCTCGGTGAGGTGGTCCTCGATGGCGCCCGGGGGATGCGGCTCCGCGTAGCGGGGCGCGTCGGTGGCGTTGTTCGGCGGCAGGTAGCTCAGCAGGTCGCGGACCCAGTCGAACGCGTCCTGCTCGCCGGAGGCGACGTAGTGCAGGGTGCCCGACTTGGCCATGTGGGTGTGGGCGCCGCCCAGCTCCTCCATGGTGACGTCCTCGCCGGTGACGGTCTTGATCACGTCGGGACCGGTGATGAACATCTGGCTGGTCTGGTCGACCATGACCACGAAGTCGGTCAGGGCGGGGGAGTAGACGTGCCCACCCGCGGCGGCGCCCATGATCAGCGAGATCTGTGGGATGACGCCGGAGGCCAGGATGTTGTTGCGGAAGATCCGGCTGTACAGGCCCAGCGAGACGACGCCCTCCTGGATCCGCGCGCCGGCGCCGTCGTTGATTCCGATCAGCGGCCGGCCGGTCTTGATGGCCAGGTCCTGGATCTTGACGATCTTCTCGCCGTAGACCTCGCCGAGGCTGCCGCCGAACACCGTGGCGTCCTGGCTGAAGATGCACACGTCGCGGCCGTCGATGGTGCCGTAGCCGGTGATCACGCCGTCGCCCAGCGGGCGGTTGTTTTCCAGCCCGAAGTTCTTGCTGCGGTGGCGTGCCAGCGCGTCGAGCTCCACGAACGAGTCCTCGTCGAGCAGGGCAAGGATGCGCTCGCGGGCGGTCAGCTTGCCCTTGGCGTGCACCTTCTCGACGGCCTCTTCGCCGACCGGGTGCAGCGACTCTTCCCGGCGCTTGTGCAGCTCGGCCAGCTTGCCCGCCGTGGTGTGGATGTAGATGGTGTGCTCGGCAGCGGGTTCCGCAGTGTGGTCGGTAACGCTCGTCATGGGAGTCGAGCTTAGCGGCGCGGTACTCTCCGCTGATGGACGCCCGTCCGTTGGGAACCGCGGACTGGGCGGCCGAATGCGACGTGCTGGTCGCGGGTTCCGGCGGCGGCGGTGTGACCGGTGCGTACACCGCGGCGCGCGAGGGCCTCGACGTGCTGCTGGTCGAGGCGACGTCGAAGTTCGGGGGCACCACCGCCTACTCCGGCGGGGGTGGCGTCTGGTTTCCGTGCAATCCCGTGCTGCTGCGCGCCGGCGTCGACGACACCATCGAGGATGCTCTCACCTACTACCGCGCGGTGGTCGGTGACCGCACCCCGCGCGAGCTGCAGGAAACCTATGTCCGCGGCGGCGCGCCGCTGATCGAATACCTGGAGACCGACCCGAACCTGAAGTTCGTGCCGTTGCCCTGGCCCGACTACTACGGCACGGCGCCGAAGGCGCGCGTGGACGGTCAGCGCCACATCGCCGCGAAGCCCCTGAAGGTGGACGCCGCGCCGGAGCTGCGCGAGGCGATCCGCGGGCCGCTGGACACCGACCGGCTCGGCGCCGAACCCCCGTCCGACTACTACGTCGGGGGTCGCGCCCTGATCGCGCGATTCCTGCGGGCCATCGGGCAATACCCGACGGCGTCGCTGCAGCGCGACACGGAGCTGGTCGAGCTGGTGGTATCCGACGGTCAGGTGACGGGCGCGATCGTCGAGACCGCCGGCGAGCGCCGCGCGATCCGCGCCCGCCGGGGTGTGCTGCTGGCCGCCGGGGGTTTCGAAGCCAACCAGGAGCTGCGCAGGCGCTATGGCGTGCCGGGAACGTCACGAGACACCATGGGCGGCCCGGGAAGTCGTGGCCTGGCGCTGCAGGCCGGCATCGCCGCGGGCGCCGACACCGACCTGCTGGACCAGGCCTGGTGGTCGCCGGGCATGACGCACCCCGACGGCCGGTCCGCATTCGCGCT
>DASTKA010000875.1:0-2890 GCA_035716165.1 Mycobacterium sp.
CCGGGCCAAGCGCTGAGCGGACCGGCGCTGGACCGACTCTTGTGCGCGATGGGTGACTTCGTCGATCTGAAATGCCCTTTCACTCTTGGTCATTCGCGTGCTATCGCGCAATTGGCGGAGAGTGCCGGGCAATGCGCGGGACTGCCGCAAGACGAGATCGACATCCTGCGTCGCGCGGGCTACGTTCATGACCTCGGTCGCATCGGTGTGTCGAACCGGGTGTGGGAGAAGCCGGGCCCATTGACCGATGTCGAGCGCGAGCGCGTGCATCTGCATCCCTATTTGACCGGCAGGATTCTGGCCCGGGTTGGTGGACTCAAGGCCGTGCGGGAGGTCGCGGTGAACCATCACGAGCGGCTGGACGGCTCGGGCTACCCGAACGGTCTGCGCGGTGATGACCTGTCGGTTCGCGACCGTGTGCTCGCCGCGGCCGAAAGCTATTGCTCCTCAACGGAACCGCGACCTTACCGCGATGCTCGGGACGGGGACGCCGCGGCCTGGAAGCTGCGGGACGAAGCGGTCCGCGGCCGCCTGGACGGCGACGCGGTCGAAGCCGTCCTGGAGGCCGCGGGCCACCGGCCCTCGCGCCGGGCGGCCAGGCCGGCGGGGTTGACTCGGCGCGAGGCCGAGGTGTTGCTCCATGTCGCACAAGGGCTCTCGAATAAGCAAATCGCTTCGGCGCTCTGGATTTCCGAGAAGACGGTACGCAATCACGTCGAACACATCTACGCCAAGATCGAGGTCTCGAACCGGATCGGGGCCAGCCTGTACGCGACCCGGCACGGCCTGACCGGCGGCATCGCCAACTGACACAGGAGCTTTTACACACACCGGAACCCGCGATCCCGGTCAAGGATCGCGGGCCCGGCGTGGCCGTCATCGCATCGATGCGCCGGGCCGGGATCGCCGGTGCAGCAACCACGCGGTGGCCAGCGTGAGGGCGAAGGCGAATGAGACGAGCGCAAGGAGGCTTACGACGTTGCCTCCCTGGAAGGTCTCCCGGTAGGCCGACATGGCGGGCAGCGTGGTGGTGTAGCGGTCGAGTCGCAGGTCGCGCCCCAACGCGTCGAAGGCGTGGCGGTTCGACAGGACCAGGCTCATCAGGCGTCCGGGCGTGGCCATCTGGTCGACGGGGACGATGGCACCACCGAACAGGACCTGAGGGAAGCACAGCATCGGCAGGGCAAGGGCCGCCTGCGCGGCGTTGGAGACGGCGGCCGAGGCGAAAAGCCCCAGTGCCAGTGCCGAGATCGCTTCGATCACAAGGGTGGTGAACAGCAAGGCGTACACGTGCCACCCGAGCGCGGGGAGTCGACCGAGCGCCCGCAGCACCACCAGCAGTACCGCGCTCACTGTCGCCAGAACCGGAAACAGCGCCGTCACCTTTGACCCCACGTAGGCGCCGACGCTCAGTCCCGCCAGGCGTTCGCGCCGGAAGACGGCCATCTCGCCGACGATCTGCAGCAGGCCGTACGTCAGCCCAAAGAAGAAGCCGTCGAAGGCAATCCAGAACACGATCTGGGCCGGGCCGATGCCGGCGGCATCGCCCGGATCGAACGCACCCCGCTTGAACAATGTCGCCATCATCGCCGTCACCAGCACCGGCGAGCCGAGCAGGATCGCCAGGGTCAGCCGATTGCGGAAGAGAACGTCGACGTTGCGCCGGGTGAGGAGCCACCATTGCCTGAACATGCCCGCGCGATTGACGCCGGCCGAGACAGCCTTCTGCGCGAATTCGGGCCGGGCCGTTGGCTTCTCGCGGCTGTCCGCGAACCGATCCGCCCAGATCCGCGGCTCTTGAGCCAGGCGCTCGTATATCTCGGTGAGGTCTCGCACGCCGAAGTGGCGTCGCGCCGCGCCCGGGCTGCCGGTGAAGGCCAGGTGGCCGTCGCGGGCCAGGAAGACCACCCGGTCGCACAGCTCGATGGCGGCCGGCTCGTGGGTGGTGAGCACGACGGTCACCCCGCGTTGGCTGAGCCGGCGCAGCAGGCGCATCACCTCAGCGGCCGTCGAGGGATCGAGCCCGGAGGTGGGTTCGTCGAGGAAGAAGAGGCGTGGCCGGGTCAGCAATTCCACGGCGATGCTGGCCCGCTTGCGTTGACCGCCGGACAGCGCACGCACCGGCACGTCGGCTCGATCGGCCAGGTCGAGGCTCTGCAGAGTCTCGTCGACGATCCGTTCCGCTTCAGCTGCGGGGGTGCCGCCGGGGAGCCGTAGTAGCGCCGCGTAGCGCAGGGTGCGGCGCAGGGGCATCTCGAGGTGGATGATGTCGTCCTGGGGTACGTAGCCGACCGTCGTGCCGGCGCTGGCGCGGGTACGGGGGACGACGCCGTCGTGCCGAACCTCTCCCGCGGATGGGGGTTGCAGCCCCGCGAGGACCTCCAGCAAAGTGGTCTTGCCGGCTCCGCTGCCGCCGGCGATGGCGACCAGTTCGCCGGGTTCCACCGAGAACGACATGGTGTGCAGGAGTTGCCGGCGACCGACGCGGCGGCCGACATCGATGGCGTCGATCCGTGCGCCGTCGCGCACTGGCGTTGGGTGAGCACCGAGCAGTTCGATGGCTGGGGCGCCGCATGTCGTTTCGCTCATGATTCCGTCTCCGTGGTTCTCGAGGTGGGCCTGTCACTGGCGATGATCGGTCCACCGCTTGGGCCGCCACATGAGGCGTTTGCCTCAAATGATCGGCCGCTCGGCGAGCCGAGGCCCCGCCGGCAGAAATTGGGGCAAATGACCTATATGCGCGCGCGCCGATCAGGCGCACAATCAGCAAATGAAGCGTTACCTGATGGTCGGCTACGGCGCGGCCGCTTATCTGCTCTTTCTTGCCGTATTTCTGTATCTTGTCGCGTTCGTGGGCAACTTCTGGGTGCCGCGAACGGTCGACCATGGG
>DASTKA010000876.1:0-5608 GCA_035716165.1 Mycobacterium sp.
TGGTGACGACGAACATCGGATAGTTCAGCAGCGCCACGAGCTTCTCGAAGGCGTCAGTTCCCGGATCGGCCATCCGGTCAGTCTTCCCCGTCAGGTCCTCGTGGAATCGTGTCGCCACTGCGCAACCTCGTTGGGGCCATCAGGCGCCGAATCAGATAGGCGGCGACACCGAGGCTGGGGTCGGTGAAGATTCAGCATTGCATCGGCTCGCTCCTTACCCCAGCGGGTTGTTCTGGCGCACCCCCCGATACATGCCCCAGCGCACGATCCACGGCATTACCACGCGCTCGACCGACCAGGACGGGAAGCGGAAGGCATGGCCGGTGGGCAGGAATACCTCCAGCCCGTTGGGCTGTATACCCACTAGCGAACCCCACCTTCGCGTCGGCGCCCGGTAGGTGCGTAAGGGCCGGCCCGTGAAGTCGGCCAGGATGTTGCGCGCCACCAGGGCGTCGCCACGGTTTCGGGCGGAGCTGCGCAACGGATCGGTCGCCGCGACGTCACCGACCGCGAAGACGCCCCGCCGGCCGGGCACTCGAAGCTCCGGGGTGACGCGCACGAACCCGCGTTCATCGAGCAGTTCGGGTGGCAGCCAGCCGGTGTTGGGCCGCACCCGCCCGATCGCCCACAGCACGGCGTCGGCGTCAGCCGGGGGCTGCCCGGTGCTCCAGTGGACCGGTTCGCTGGTCAGTTCGTCGCCCGCGAATCCGTCGGTCACCACCGCGCGGTGCCCCGGGTGCACGCCGACGCCCAGGTGGGTCAGTCGGCTGCGGATGCGCTGCCATATTCGCGGATGGTGCCCCTCGAGAGCGGACTCGCCGGGGAAGTACAGGTCGATCCGCTTGTCCGGCCACGTGGTTGCGATGTTGAGGGCGCTGCTGACCGCCGCCGCCCCGCCGCCCACCACGACGACCGATGCGGCAGCGGCCAGCCGGTCGTGTGCGGCGCGCAGTCCCGCGCCGATCTCGGCGGCCGACTGCATTGTCGGCTGGCGCCAAAAGCCGTTGCTGACCCCGGTCGAGATGATCAGCGCGTCGTACGCCTCGGTGACGGCTTCGCCGTATTCGGTTTGCCCGGAGACGGTTTGGGCGGCCAAGTCCATTCCGGTCAATGTGGCCTGAACGATTCGAACGCGGTCGAGGCCGCGGAACCGGTCGAACGGGATCCAGTAGTCGCGGGCCCAGTCGTGCGGACGCGACAGCCGGACGCCGAGCTCCTGGCCGCTCACCAGCGCGGGCTTGGCCGAGATCCCGACGACGTCGGCATGCCGAGACAGCCGGATCGCCGCGAGGACGCCCGCGTCCCCGAGCCCGGCGACGATGACACGCTTACGGTCCATGCCGTTATCCTGCCCTGCATGGATCGCGGACGAACCGTCGACCGATCCGGGAGCGAGGGGGGACACGTCAGTTGATCGTCTCGCGCAGAGCCGGTAGCCCGACGCGGCTGGGGGAGCTCGCGGCCCCGGCGCGTCCGCGGGTCGGCGCCGCGTTGCGCGCCGCAGTGCGTGCGTCGGCTCCTCGACCCGCCGCGGCGCGACGCGCAGCCAAGGACTTCGAGAAGGGCCTGATTCCGGCGGTCGTCGCCGAGATCCGGTGGTCGTTCACCCGGCCGCGCACCTGGCTGATGGGTGTGGTGGCCAACGTGATCTTCGCCGCCGGCTGGTTGCTGGTGCAGCCGCTGACGCCGGTCGGCCGTCACCACGATTGGGTGGTCCTTGTGGGCACGTACTTCTCCTCGTGGGTCCTGGCCGATGTCACCACCACCAACTTCCTGGGCGCCGACCATTACCGCATCCGTCGGGGTTTATCGAACGGGGTGCCGTTCTGGCGGATCCTGGTGATCAAGAACCTCGCCCTGCTCGTGATCGTCGGTCTGCCCACCTTCGCCGCCGCGGTCGTGTTGACGTTGTGGCTGGAAACGCCCGCGCGGCTGGGCATTACGATTCCCACCGTCGCGGTGCCCATCGTCTCCTGGCTGGGCATCGGCAACCTCATCTCGGTGCTGCACCCGGTGAGCGTCGAGCCGCTGATCCGACGTTGGCGTCAGCGCGGCGATCTGCGCCGCACCCGCAGTTGGGTACTGGCTCTGACACTGCCCTATGCGCTGTACTACGTGGCCGATCCGATGAACGGCGTGGAGCACCGCGTGTTGTGGCAGCAGGCGCCCGCCCTGATCTGGCCGGTGTTCGGGCGCGAGACAAAAAGCTTCGTCCACCTCGCCATCGCGATGAGCGTGTGGGTCGCCGGCAGCATCGCCGCGGTGTATTGGGTGCGCAGGCGCGGGTTGCAGATCCGCTAGGACACCTGGGGTTTGATCTCTTCGATGACCCATTGCGCGTAATCGAGGTATTCGTCCACGCCGCTTACGGCGGGAACTGGAACCGCGCTCACGGTCACGCCCTGCTCGGCGAGCCAGTTCAACCGGTCGACGATTTGCCCCGCGCTCATGCCCGGCCGGTCGCTGGCCCGGCGCGCGACGTGACCTTCGCCGACCCGGTTGGTGCCGAGCCCATGCATCACTTCGAATTCCCGGCCGTCGTAGGCGGGTTGGGACTTGATGTAGTCGAGTTTCTGGGCGATCTGCTCGGGCGGTGTGAGAAACGGCCACCACCCGGACCCGAAGGTGGCCGCCCGCCGCAGCGCGGCGTCCGCATCACCGCCGATCCAGATCGGAAGATGCGGCTTCTGAACGGGTTTCGGCTCGAAGGCGATGTCGGCGAACGACACATACCGGCCTTCGAATCGCGGCGCGTCACTGGTCCACAATTCGACGATGGCCGCCAGATATTCGTCGGCAATGCGGCCTCGCTCCCCGAAGGGCACCGAAAGCAGCTCGAATTCGCGCGCCAGCCACCCCACGCCGAACGTCACCATCATCCGGCCCCCGCTCATCCAGTCGGCGGTGGCCAGCGCTTTGGCCAGCACGATGGGGTGCTGCAGCGGCAAGATGGTGACGCAGGAGTTGACGGCCACCCGCTCGGTGGCACCGGCGATGAACGCCTGCGCGGTGGTCGAGTGCAGATAGTGCGGCCCGGACAACTCGACATGGTCGGTGGGGATGACGAGATGCTCGGGCACCGCGATCATGTCGTAGCCCCACCGGTCGGCGCATTGCATCATCCGTCGCTGGTCTCCTCCGGTGACGGCGGCTTCCCAGGGTTGCGTGATCGCCTTGAGGCGCAGCAGGTGCGGAAGGGCAAAAGCGAATTTCACGGGCGTCCCAGCCAGCGGTCCATGTTCTCCAATCTAAGGGTCCGTGTTGTTAACCTGGCGACATGGACTCCGAAACGGACTCTGCCAGCCCAAAGCTGACCAACGCGGCGCTCGCCGCCACCAGCTGGGCGCTGCTGGGCATGATGTCCTACGAGGAAGAAGTTTCGGGCTATGACCTCAAGAAATGGATCGATTGGAGCGTCGACCTCTACTACTGGAGCCCGTCCTACAGCCAGATCTACACCGAGCTGAAGAAGCTGGAGTCGCTGGGACTGGTGACGTCGCGCGTCGAACGCGATGAGGGGACCCGCAGTCGGCGGCTCTACAAGATCACCCCGGCCGGGATGGATGCCGTCACCGAGTGGACGAACCATGCGCCCGTGGACCCACCGGTGCTCAAACATAGTGTGTTGCTGCGGGTTACGTTCGGCCACCTCAGCAACCCGAGCAGGCTCAAGGAACTGCTGCAGGAGCACGTCGCGTACGCGGAAGCGCGGCATCGCAAAGCCGTCGAGGATGCCGAGGGGGCGGAGGTCGAACCCGCCTGGGCGTACTCGGTGCTCGCGCTGCGCTGGGCGGCCAAGTACTACGCCGCCGAGCGCGAGTTCGCGCTGCAGATGATCAAGGAGATCGACGAGGCCGACGCCGTCATGAAGCGGGCCGCCAAGGGCGGTTTCGGACAGCCGCGCCCCACGCCCGGCTACTGGCGCGAGGTCGAAAAGCAAGTCCAGGCCAAGCGCGAAGCCGACTAGGCCGCCGCGTCCCGGGCGGCTGAGAACGCTGCCAGCTGATTCACCGGCCACATCATCGGCTGTCCGCTCAATGAGATTTTGATCTTGTGGTCGTCAGGCCATCCGGGAAAGCTATCTTCATAGCGAAGAGGTCGGAGGATGCGATGCCTACAACTTGGGACTCAATTGATCGCTACGTCGTCATCTCGACGGACACCCACGCTGGGGCTGATATCGATGACTACAAGCCGTATTTGCCCGCAGCCCTGCACGACGAGTTCGATGCATGGTCCAAGACGTACGTCAGCCCATTCGACGACCTGATCATTGCCACCGCCAGCCGGAACTGGGACAGCGAGCTCCGGATTGCCGACATGGACGCCGACGGGGTGGCCGCCGAGGTGCTGCTGCCCAACACCGTCCCGCCGTTCTTCCCGACCACCCCGAACATCACCATCAGCCTGCCGCGGACTCGCGACGAGCTCGAGAAGCGGTGGGCGGGGGTACAGGCTCACAACCGCTGGCAGGTCGACTTCTGTTCGCTGGCTCCGGAGCGTCGCCGCGGGTTGATTCAAATCTTTCCCAACGACGTCGAGCTTGCGATGGACGAGATCCGTTGGGGCGTCGAGCAGAACTGCTTCGGCGGGGTGCTTGTCCCGCCGGTCTCGCCGGGCGATCCCAACGTCGCACCGCTCTTCCACACTCGTTACGAACCACTTTGGGCGCTGTGCGCGGATCTGGACCTGACCGTCGTGCAGCACGCGGGCGCCGGCAGCCCCGAGATGCCGATGGACCAGCCGGCGTCCAACGCGGTGCTGATCACCGAGATGGCCATGTGGGCCAACCGCACGCTGGGACACCTGATCCTGGCCGGGGTGTTCGAGCGCTACCCGACGCTGCGGTTTTCGCCCACCGAGCAGGGCACGCTGTGGGTGCCGGCGCAACTCGGCATGCTCGATGCCATGGTGCCCACCATGAAATCCGAGGCTCACAACCGCACCTACGGGATGTTCGGCGGGTCGTCGGTCGACGCTCTGACGCTGACGCCGAGCGAATACGCACAGCGAAACTGCTATCTGGCCAGCGAATTGGCGCCGTTCGACTCGAGCATGATCGATTTCATGGGTCGCGACCACATCATGTGGGGCAGCGACTACCCGCACGAGGAAGGCTTCACGCCACACTCCAAGCTGGCCATCCGCTGGGCCCTGCACGACAGATCGGAAGATGACTGCCGAAAGATCCTGGGCGGCAACGCCGCTCGGCTGTACCGCTTCGACCTCGAAGCACTCACGCCGATCGCCGCCAAGATCGGGCCCACGGTCGACGAGGTGCACACGCCGCTCGAGGACACCGGCTACCGCGCCCCGGCCGCATTCGGCTACCGACCGTTCGAAGGCGGGCTGGCGCTGAAGCGGCTGGCTCCGGCCCGCAATTAGTCGAAGTTGACAACAGTCTTGTCGGCAGCACCCGGGGTGGCCGCCGATTGCATCGAAAAGATCTCCCGACCACCGGAAGCACCACCACAAGTCGCGGGCGACTGGTCCAGAATCTCCTCATTGAGGAGGCAGACGATGGTTGAAATTTCCAAATACGGCCCATGGGCGGTGATCGCCGGAGGCTCGGAAGGAGTCGGCGCCGAGTTCGCGCGGCAATTGGCGG